>JAKAXN010000034.1 GCA_021816565.1 Actinomycetes bacterium | reverse complement strand
TCAGCCGGCATGGGCCCATACTAGGAAACAAAATGCGTACTCGTACCCGAAACGGTGGTAACCTATATGTGTACACGTACGCAGACCCGGGGAGGGGGACCCCCGGGAGACAGGAGGCCGTCATGGTGTTTCTCTGGGTGATCGGGGCGCTGGTCGTGGCCGGATTGATGGCGTTCACCGCCTACGCGGCCACGGTGGGAGGACTCGGCGTGGTAACCGACTCCCGCTACGAGCGCTGCCCCCACTGCGGCCACCACGGGCTGGTCCACGAGGGCCGGCTGCACCCCACGGACTGCCCGGGTCGGGCCACCGTGCGCCTGGCCCACGTGGTGCACCGCCGCCCGGGGCGCGGCTGAGACCTGCCGCCGGGCGGGAAAGCTGGGGGCCCGGCCGGCTCCGGTCGGCCGGGCCCCCAGGTGGCTCAGTGGGAGTTGCCCGTGGCCAGCGGCGGCCGCCCCCCGTCGCCGGCGGCGTCCGCCGGGGCGGCGGCGCCGCCCACGGGGTCGGAGCCCGGGGCCCGGAACAGGTCCATCACCCGCCGGCGGTCCTCGGCCCGGGTGACCAGGGTGACGATGTCGCCGGGCTCCATCTCCAGGTTGCCGTCCGGGGCGATCAGGGTGTCACCCCGGGTGACGGAGACGATCACCGTCCCGACGGGCAGGGGCAGCTTCCGGATGACGGTCGCCGCCGCGGGCGACCGGGCCTCCACGGTGGCGGAGGCCATACCGGTGGTGTCGATGGCCCCGGCCAGGCGGGAAGCCGACTGGCTGAGAGCCAGCTGCCAGCCCCGGACCAGCTCCCGGTTGGAGACGATGCCGACCACGCTCATGTCATTGTCGAGGACCGGCACCCACCCGCCCTTGGAGGACGGCAGGGCCTGCACCGCGGCGTCGAGGCCGACCTCGGCCGGGACGGTCATGGCCTCCACGTCGGCCATGCGGCCGACCGGCCCGGTATGACCGCGGGCCACCTGCTCCTCCAGGAGGGGCGTCTGAACCGAACCGATGAACGCCCCGTCGGCGGTGGTGACCGGCGCCCCGGGGAGCTGAGCCCCCTGCAGGAGGCCCAGGGCCTCGGCAGCCGGCGTGGTGTTGAGCAGCACCAGGGTGGGCTCGGCCATGACCGAGGAGATGGGCACCGACTCCGAGGCCGGCAGCCCCGACGACAGGCGGTGGGCCACCGAGTCGCTGCGGCGCCGCAGCTGCGACTCGTAGATGCTCTGCTCCCCCACCACCGCGGTGGCCACCGCCACCGCCACCATGGCCGGGGCCAGGAGGGCCAGGTTGCCGGTCATCTCCGCGACCATGATGGTGACGGCCAGCGGGGCGTGGGCGATGGCCCCGAAGCCGGCCATCATCCCGATGATCACGAACGCGGTGGAGTCGTGGGGGGCGATACCGGCCAGGTCGAACAGCTTCCACAGCCCGGCCCCGGCGGCCGCCCCGACCACCAGGCCGGGGCCGAAGATACCTCCGGATCCGCCCGAGCCGATGCTGAGGCTGGTGGCCAGGATCTTGGCCGCCGGCAGCACCAGGACGATCCACAGGGGCAGGGCCGTGAGGCGGTGCAGGTCCAGCTCGGACTGCACCTGGCCGTAGCCCGTGCCGAGCACCCCGGGGATCTCCAGGCCGATGAGCCCGACGGCCAGACCGGCGATGGCCGGCCTGACGGCCCGGGGCAGCGGCCACTTCCGGAACCAGGCGGTCAGGCCGTAGAACGTGGAGGAGTACAGGCGGCCCCAGCCCCCGCAGACCAGGCCGAGCAGGGCGAAGAGCAGGAACTGCCACAGGTGGAACACGCCCACCGCCACGTGGACCCCGAAGATCGGGTTGAAGCCGCCGGTGATGGCGGCGAAGATCCCGTAGGCCACGGCCGTGGCCACCACCGAGGGGATGAGGGCCTCGATCTCCACGTCCTCCTTGTAGAGGAGCTCGACGCCGAGCAGCGCCCCGCCGAGCGGGGCCCGGAAGATGGCGCCGATGCCCGAGGCGATACCCGCCGACACGCATATGCGCGAGTCGGCTGGCGTCAGGTTCATCACCCGGGCCAGGACCGATCCGAACCCGGCCGAGATCTGGGCGGTGGGACCTTCACGGCCGCCCGAGCCGCCCGAGCCGATGGTGAGCATGGAGGCCACAAGCTTCACCCCGATTGATCGGGGCCGGATGCCCTTGGGGTTGGTGTGGACGGCCTTGATGGCGGCGTCGGTGCCGTGGCCCTCCGCCTCGGGGGCCAGGGTGAACACCAGGATGCCGGCCAGCAGGCCGCCGCCCGCCACCACCAGCGGGATGGCCCACGGCCGGCTGAAGCCGCTGGCCGCCCGGGCGCCTCCCTCCCCGGCGGTGCCGGCCGGGGTGTAGCCGCCGATGGAGCCGAGCAGGTAGTGGGTGGCTGCCGAGAGGCCCTCGTAGAAGACCACCGCCCCCAGGCCGGCGACGATGCCGATGAGCGTGCCGAGCACCAGCCACTTGCGGACGTAACCGGCCCGGCGCAGCCCCGACAGCAGCCGGTTGGCGAACCGGCGGGCTCCCAGGGTCACCGGCTGCGAGCGGCCCTCGGCGACGATGGTGCCGCCGATGGGCGCGACCCGGCTCTCGGCGGGGCGGCGGGCCGGACCGGTGGGGCCGGCGGGGCGGCGGGCCGGCCCGTTGGGGCCGCCGCTCACTGGCCCCACCCGAGGGCCCAGTCCTCTTCGGGGACCTCCCCGGCGGCGGTGCTGAACGCCCGCAGGGCCTCCACCAGGGCCTCCCGGCCGGCGGCGGGTAACTGGCCCAGGATGTCCTGCAGCTCCCGGCGCCGGGCCTGGCTCACCTGGTCCACCAGGCGCCGGCCGTCGTCGGTGACCGCCACCTTGACTATGCGGCGGTCCTGGGTGGAGCGGGCCCGGCGCAGGAGGCCCTTGGCGGCCAGGCGGTCGCACATGCGGGTGGCGGTGGAGGGCAGGACCCCGAGGGCCTCGGCCAGGTCGGCGACGCGCTGAGCGCCGCGGGCGCTCAGCACGACCAGGGCCCGGTACTGGGGCAGGGTGATCTCGCTCTCGCAGGCGGCCAGGGACCGGGCGGCCACGGCTACCAGGGCCCGGCTGGCGGACAGCACGGCGTCGACCAGCTCGCGCTCGGCCGGGGCGGGGGGGGACGGGGGGGCGCCGGATGCGGCGGTGGAGGTGGGGGGCACAGCCGGAGTCTAGTCGATCGTTGCACACAGCATCTTTTGTCCCAGCCAAAGTTTGGCGGAGCGCGCCATTGGGTCGGAGACGGACCAGCGGGTAAATGGAACCTGTGCTGCCCGGAGTGCGTTGGTCGGTGCTGCTGACCGGGGTCCGGACCGGGATCCCGGACCTGGTGGCCACAGCCGTCCTGGTCGCCTCCGGCGCCGCCTACCTGGCCGGCGGGCGGAGGTTGGCCGGCCGGGGACGGAGATGGCCGGCCCGCCACACCGCGGCGTTCCTGGCCGGCCTGGCCTCCATATGGGTGGCGGTCGGATCCGGTCTGGCCGTCTACGACGACAGCAGCGTCACCCTGCACGTGGTACAGCACGTGCTGCTCATGATGGTCGCCCCACCCCTCCTGGCCCTGGGCCGGCCCCTGCCCCTGGCCGCCCAGGCGGCCGGCCGGACGGCCCAGGTCCGCATCACCCGGCTGCTCGGCCACCGGGCCGTGACCGTGGCGACCCATCCCCTGGTGGGTGCGGTCGTGTACTTCGGGACCATGTGGTCCATGCTGGTGGACCGCCCGGTCTACGGCTACCTGGTCGCCCACCAGCCGGTGCACGACGCCAGCCACGTCCTGCTGGTGGTGGCCGGCCTGGTCTACTGGGCCCCGCTGGTGGCCCCCGACGCGTCGCGCCACCGACTGTCGCACACGGCCCGGATGCTGCTCCTGCTCACCTCCATGCCGCTCGAAGCGCTGCCGGGCGCCTGGATGAGGTACCAGTCCACCCCGATCGACGTCATCAACACCCTCTCCGACACCCACACCGCCGGCGAACTGCTGCTGGTGGCGGCCACCGGGGCGTGCAGCGTCTGGCTGTGCGCCGTCGCCCTGCAGTGGTTCGCCTACGCCATGCGCGAGGAGAGCCGGGAGGCGGCCAAGGCCCCCACCGCGGAGTGGACCGTGCCGTGGTGGGTGGACAGCCCGCCGGCCGGCGGCCGGGCCCCCACCGGCTAGCGGTCGAGCAGGTCCCGCACCCGGTCGGCCCGCGACGCCACGGGGGCCATCACCGACAGCAACCCCGGGATGGCCGGCACCCGGGGATGGGGCCGGGTCGGGGCGGAGCGCGACGCCCGGCGGTACATGGCCCCGATGCGCACCGAGTCGTCGGGGCTGAGCGTCGACGCCAGGGACGTGAGGATCTGGCTCTCCTCCAGGCCGACGTGGCCCACGATCGCCCGCACCACCCGGGCGGCCAGGTCCGCCGACCCGGGCTGGCCGGCGAGCTTGCGCAGCCGGTGCAGGTCCCGCTTGGCCTGGCGCTCCTGGCGCTGGGCCGTCTCGCGCAGGGCGGCGTACTCCGGCATGGCGTCGCGCACGACCGGCCACAGGAACATGGCCTCGGCGGCCTCGTGGCGGGACTCGAGAGCCACCAGCAGGCGGATCGGCTTCGCCGCGGCCCGCTCGCCGTCGGGGCCCTCCCCGCAGCGGGCCAGCACCTCGTCGGCCACCTCCAGCACCCGACGGTGCTCGGCCCGCACCGCTTCCACCAGGTCGATCATCGACGGGCTCCTCTCGGGCGGCGGGGCAGCCGGCCGCGCCGCGGCCGGGCATTGATCTCCGCCAGGTAGGCGTTGTACGCCCGCAGGCCGGGGCTCTCGCCGCCGGCCTCCCAGCGCAGGGGGCGGGTACGGGCCTCCAGCAGGCGCTGGCGGGCCCGGGTCGGGGACTCCGGGCCGGCGGCCGGGGCGGCCTGCGGGCCGGGAGGGGTACGGGTGGGGGCGGTCAGCAGGGCCCACCAGGCCCACACCGCCACCCCGGCGAAAGCCGGCCACTCGAACACGTAGACGAAGCTGAGGGTGTTGCCACCGAGGGCCCGCTGGACCTGCCACCAGCCGGCCAGCAGGCACACCGGCACGGTGACCACCAGCGTCAGGTGCAGCAGCAGCGACCGACCGCACAGCCAGCGGATCCGCCCGGCCCGCTCCCGGCGGGGCGGTCGGTGGAACTCGGCGGCTACGGCGGTCAGCGGCACGGGTCGTAGCGGATGGAGTTGACCAACGTCCGGCCGTAGGTCACCTTCAAGGTGCCGGGGCAGCCTCCGGGCCCGGCGGTGGCCGACGACGCGGTGAACTGGCCCTTCACCTCGGTGACCGGAACGGTGGCGGTCTCCCCGTAGCAGGTGACGGAACGGGAATCGCCGTTCGGGGTGCAGCCGACGTGGCCGTTCTGGAGGGGGATGCCGGACTCCAGCATCATGAAGTGGATCCGCCCGGCCAGGTTCTGGCGGGCCGCGGTCGAAACCGGGCTGGCGGAGGGGCCGGCCTGGGCCAGGCCGTAACCCGACGAGCAGCCGCCGGCCACCAGCACCGCAGCCCCGGCGGCGGCCAGACCGGTCAGGGCCCGGGCCCTCACCGGCCCTCCCCGTCGGAGCTGCCCCGGCTGAGCCGGGTGGCCACCCAGCCGAGGGCGGCGCCCACCCCGGTGGGGGCCGGATCTCCGTGGGGTCCGGCCCCGGATCCGGCCGCCGCCACCGCCGGCTCGCGCGAACCGTCGGGGCCCTGCCACCTGGCCCGCTCCGGCATGTACTGCTCCGGGTCGGGGATGGCCGACTCGGCCGGTCCCTGGGGCGCCTCGGACGGCTCGGCGGGCACCCCCCGCAGGTCCCGGCAGATCCGCCAGGCGATGAAGCCGGTGATGGGCGGCAGCCCGAGGACGAGGGCCCGCATGGCGTAGGTGAACGGCACCTGCTGCAGATCCATGTAGAAGCCGAACACGTCCTGGCCGCCGCCCACGGTGAGCACCGCGTAGGCGGTGAGGATGGCCACGCCCACGGCGGTGCGGCCGGGCCGGTCCCGGGGCCGGTCCAGCAGGTTGTGGTGGAGCCGGTCCCCGGTCCACCAGCGCTCGATGAAGGGGTACATGGCCATGACCGCGAACGTCCCGCCCGGTATGACCACCCCGGACCAGAACAGCTCCGACACCGTCCAGCCGAAGATGTGCAGCCGCCACGGGGGGAACAGCCGCAGCGACCCCTCCATCCACCCGGTGTACCAGTCGGGCTGGGCGAAGGAGCTGGCCAGGTACGGGTGGTAGGGGCCGTACTCCCAGATGGGGTTGATCTGCACCAGGCCGCCCAGGATGAACACGACCGCGGTCACCACGCACATGAGGGCGATCGACCGGAAGGCGTAGGTGGGCCACAGCTGGGAGCCGACCAGACGCTTCTCGGTACGGCCCGGGCCGGGGAACTGGGTGTGCTTCTGACGCCAGATCAGCGCCAGGTGCACGCCGAGGAGGGCGAAGATGAGCAGCGGCACCACGAACACGTGCATCAGGTACAGCCGGTGCTCGAGCTGATTGGACGGGAACTGCCCGCCGAAGAACAGGTACGCCGGCCACGCCCCGAGCAGCGGTATGGACTCGGCGATGGAGTAGCCGATGCGCAGACCGAGGCCGGACATGAGGTCCCCGGGCAGGGAGTACCCGCTGAAGCCGTTGAAGATGGCCAGCACCAGGAGGGTGACGCCGATCATCCAGTTGATCTCCCGGGGCTTGCGGAAGGCGCCGGTGAAGAAGATGCGGCACAGGTGGCAGACCAGGGTGGCGACGAACAGGTCGGCGGTCCAGTGGTGCACCTGGCGGATCAGGTTGCCGGCCCGCACGTCGAGGCTGATGTGCAGGACCGACTCGTAGGCGGAGTTCATCGACACGCCGTGCAGGCGCATGTACGAGCCCTGGTAGACCACCGTGGTGTCGCTCGGGTCGAAGAAGAACGCCAGCCACACCCCGGTGACCACCAGGATCAAGAAGCAGTAGACGGCCACCTCGCCGAGCATGAAGGACCAGTTGTCGGGGAAGATGTGGTCCAGGGCCTGCTGCAGGAACTTCTGGCTGCCGACCCTCTCGTCGAGGGCCGCGTTCAGTTTGCGGATCGGTCGTGCCGGCAACTCCTCAGCCCTCCGCCACGCCCTTGGAGTAGTGCCAGAACACCGGCCCGGGGGGCTGGGAGAAGTCCCCGGCCGAGCGCAGGGTGCCGTCGGGGTCCACCATCAGCGGCAGCTGGGCCAGGGACCCGCCGGCCGGCCCGAAGATCGGGTGGGCCCCGTCGGTCACCGCGAACGTGGACTGGTGACACGGGCACTCGAGGTCGAGGGTGCGCCGGTTGTACAGGTTGACCGGGCATCCGGCGTGGGAGCAGATCTTGGAATAGGCGATGTAGTCGTGGGGGGCCCAGGTCTCGCGCCCGGGCAGCGGGTGGTTGGTGCCCGGCGGCAGGTGGATCAGCATGACCGGCACGTAGGGCTCCTCGATGAAACCCTGCGGGTAGACCGACAGGGCGGCCCCGACGGGGAGGTCCCCGATCTTGACCGGCTTGCCGTCGGAGTCGACCAGGACCCGCTTCTGGCGCCAGACGGTGTGGATCAGGGAGTTGGCGGGCGGGCCGAAGGACCGCACCGTCGACAGAACGCTGGCCACTATGGCGGCGCCCACCGCTCCCAGCGAGCCGAGCAGCAGCCGGCGCCGGCCCAGGCCGCCCCGGTCGAGGGTGGCCAGCACGGTGGCCTCCTTCTCCGGGGTGCTCTGCATGTCGGGGTACTCCTCGAAGTACGGGCCCTCCGGCAGCAGGTGGTGGGCCCACAGGATCAGGCCGACGGCCAAGAACAGGAGCGACCCGCCCAGGAACCCGCCCTCGAGGCCGATGTTGCCGGTGGTCCAGAACACGATGGCCATGCCGGTACCGAGGATCCCGGCGGCCACGAAGCAGGCCAGGATGGCTCCGCTGGCCCGGCGGGCCACCTTCTGGTCCAGCTCTTCGGCCACTTCGTGGCGTTTCTCGTCGATGCTCATCCGCGCTTTCCGATCCAACGGGTGACGAACAGGATTGCGACCATGGCTACGAGCCACACCACCGCCCCCTCGGCGAAGGGCCCCAGGTGGGAGATGGGGTCACCGCCGTGGTCGTAGGGATGCTTCATCTCCTGCAGGTAGGCGGCGATGTCGTTGACCTGCTGGGAGGTGAGCTCCTTGGGCCCGAACTTGGGCATGGCGACCGGTCCTATGCGCATGGCCTCGCCCAGCTGGGTGGGGGACGCCTCGGTGATCTTCGGGACCGGCCGGTCGAAGAGGATGCCGCCGGATCCGCTCCAGTTGTGGCAGGCCGCGCAGTCCTCGTCGAAGAGTTCCTGTCCGTGGGCGGCCACCCCGGCGGTGGGGTTGACGCTGGGAATGCCGGGCCCGCCGTGGGCCACCAGGGCGGTGACGTAGCGGTCCAGGGCCAAGATGTCGGCCTCCGGCAGGATGCGCGAATAGGGAGTGGTCTTGGAAGAGACGTCCTTTTTCGGCATGCGCCCGGTGGTGAGCTCGAAGTCGACGGCGGCCTCCCCCACCCCCTTCAGGCTGGGGGCCCGGGGGGTGCCCAGGCCGGTGGCACCGTGGCAGACGGCGCAGTCCTGCTGGTAGAGGACCCTGGCCGTCACCCCGTCGGCCCCCAGCGTGTTGCCCGCCACCTCGGCCGGATGGACCGGGGTGCCCTGCGAGGCGGTCGGGTGGTTGGGGGTGCCGTTGGACGGGGTGTGCGTCGGCGGGGCGGCGGTGGTGGTGGTCTCGCCGGGTGTGGTCGTCACCGTCACCGGACGGGTGTCCGGCGGCGACAGGGGCAGGTTGGCGGCGCCGGGAACCGAGGTGGTCGAGGAGGAGGTGGTGGCAGATCCCGGCGGGGCGGCCAGGGCCACCGCGTTGGACGGCACCAGCACCCAGCCGACGCCGCCGGCCAACGCCAGCAGCGGAGCCCAGATGAGAGCCAGCCGCCGCCACCGGCGGGGTCCGGCGGTCCCGCTCATGACCGCTTCTCCTGGCGCCGCTCGGACCACTCCACCCGCCACCGGGCCAGGCAGAAGGCCACCAGCGGCAGGGCCAGGTAGGCGACGAACACCCCGAACACCCAGGCCAGGCCTCCGGCCAGGCAGGCCGCGGCGAACGCCGGGGCGACGGCCCCGTTGCGGGACCGCCCGGCGCCGGGCGGAGTGGCCACCGGAGTGCGGGGACGGGACGGGAACGCCAGCACCGCCACCGTCACGATCAGCAGCAGCCCGACCATCGACCAGCCGAGGATCAGCTCCTGCAGGCGGGAGTAGGCGTTGAAGGCGAAGTGCCACGAGACGACGACCAGGTTGATCAGCATCCAGATGCCGACGACCTGGGCCCCGGTGGTCTTCATCAAGGTGCGCAAGCGGGTCACGCCGGCTCGCTCCCGATGACGACCGCCTCCTTTTCCTGCTCCTCCCTCAGTTCGTGGAGCGGGTAGTAGGACCTGATGGGCGGTATGGCGGTGAAGTTGTACCGGGGCGGCGGCGAGGTGGTGGCCCACTCGAGCGTGTGGCCGCCCCACGGGTCGGGCGGGGCCGGCACCTTGCGGTGCAGCGAGCGCACCACGTTGATCATCCACACCACCATGGCCACGGCCAGGATCCCGGCGCCGATGCTCGAGATGAGGTTGTAGACGGTGATGTGCTCCGAAGCCGGGTAGGTCGCCACCCGCCGGGGCATCCCGTAGTACCCGCTGAAGAACATGGGCAGGAACGTCACGTTGGTGCCCACCACCATCAACCAGAAGTGGGTCCGGCCGAGCTTCTCCCCCAGCATGGTGCCGGTCACCTTGGGCCACCACAGGTAGAACCCGGCGAAGAAGCCGAACACGCTGCCGGCGAAGAGGGTGTAGTGGAAGTGGGCAACCACGAAGTACGACCCGTTGACGTGGTAGTCCACCACCGGGGTGCCGAGCATGATCCCGCTCAGGCCGCCGATGGCGAACTGCGGGATGAACGCCAGGGCGAACAGGAGCGACGTGGTGTACACCAGCCGGCCGGTGACGACGGTGCCGAGGAAGCCGAAGTACTCCACTCCGGCCGGCACGGCCAGCATGATGGTGGTCAGGCTGTAGTAGTCGTTGGCCGACTGCCCGGACGTGAACAGGTGGTGGCCCCACACCGCCATCGACAGCGCGGCGAAGCTCAGGAGGGCACCGACGGTGAACTTGTAGCCCACGTACGGCTTTCCGGCGAAGGTGGCCAGTGACTCGGCCACCGCCCCCACGAACGGGAAGAACATCACGTACACGACCGGGTGGCCGTAGAACCAGAACAGGTTGTCGTAGGCGATGTTCAGGTAGTTGCTGTTGAAGATGGACGGGTCCATGCGCCCGGCGGCCATGATCGACGCCGCCACCAGCACCGAGGGGAACGAGGCGATGGTCATCAGAACCGTCACCACCTCCGACCAGGTGAACACCGACATCCGCATGAGCGTCATGCCCGGCGCCCGGAGCCGGGTGGCGGTCCACAGCACCGCCCACGACTGCAGGATCATCCCGGAGGCGGCCAGGAAGGTGCCCACTATCCACAGGCTCTGACCCTGCCCCGGGCTGTAGATGCTGTCGGAGAGCGGCGTGTAGGAGTACCAGCCGGCGTCGGCCGCCCCCCCGCCCACGAACACCCCGGAGTACAGGGCCACCGCCCCCATGGCGTAGAGCCAGTAGCCGAGCAGGGCGATGCGGGGGGCGGCGATGCCGGGCGCGCCCACCTGCAGCGGCACCAGGTACACCCCCATCCCGATGGCGAAGGGGGTGATGACCAGGAAGATCATCCCGGTGCCGTGCAGGGTGAACAGCTCCGAGTACAGGTGGGGGCTGACGATCCGCTGCAGGGGCTGGGCCAGCTGGGCCCGCATCACCAGCGCCAGGGCCCCGTTGGCCAGGAACAGGACCAGCGCGGTGATGATGGTGATCAGGCCGATCCGCTTGTGGTCGGTGGTGGTGAAGGCGGCGGCCAGCCCCCGGGCCTCCAGTGACGGCGGCGGGGCGTCGCTGGTCCCCGGTCCGGCGGCGGGGGTACCGGGCCCGATCTCGGTGGTTGTCATCGGGCCGCCTTCTCCTCGCCGGTGAGCCAGGTGGTGAACTGCGCGGGGGTCACGGCCGACACCCGGAAGTGCATGGCGTAGTGGTAGAGCCCGCAGAACTCGGCGCACTCCCCCAGCCAGTTGCCGGTGTGGCTGATGACCGTCTCGAAGTGGTTGACCCAGTTGGGGTAGGCGAAGGTCTTGTAGCGCAGCTCGGGGATCCAGAAGGAGTGGATGACATCGGCCGAGGTGACGTTGAAGCGCACCACCTCGCCGGTGGGCACGACGAGGGTGGGGATCTTCCCGTTGACGCAGTTGGCGGTCACCGAGACGGGGGTGCCCTGGTAGGCGAAGCGCCAGCACCACTGGTAGCCCGTGACGTTGACCTGGACCTGCGGCTTCGGGTGGGGGGAGGTGTTCTCGGTCAGCGAGAAGGTGACCAGCCCGGCCGCCACCACCGCTAGGAGGGCGGTGTAGGAAGCCTCGGTCTTGGTGAAATCGTGCTTCTGGGAGGCGTGGCGGCCCCACCTGGTGTACGACCGCACCACGGCGAAGAGCAGGATCAGCAGGATCAGGCTGAACACGACGATGGCGATCGTCACCTCGACCCTGAAGGTGTGGTTGAACCGGAGCGGCAGGTTCACCGGCCCGCCCAGTTGGTCAACTTCACTCCCGGCTCTCCTTCTGTCCCGATACCTGCCGAAGGCACCGCCTAGTTACCCGCGGCCGGGGGGCGGAAACATGGCGGTGCGGTCGGTTGTCCGCACGTGCGGACAGGCGCCGGTCGGCCCGCGATGCGCCGGGCCGCGAGGGACCGGGGCGCCGGCCGCCGGAGCGCCCGGCAGGAGCTGTCCTCTAATTCAGGGGCAATTGCAACTGGCGGGGAGCCGAGATGTGCATGCGATCAAGTCAACACATCGGACGTCTGATACCGCTGTCGGCCCCCCGGGTAGCACCAAATGGAGCGGCTCGAGGCTGCTTCAGAAAGGAGACGATACCATGACTATGGCCGGTCGTGTCAACGAGGGCCAGGTGCGAAATGGGAGTTCAACTGATCCTGTTATCGATCTAGCCACCTCTGAAACGGACGAGGCCTGGCTGGCTCGCACCCGAGTGGTCCTGAACCCGATCGCCGCCCCCTCCATCATGGGTCTGTTCGGTTTTGCCATCGCAACGGCGATGGTGGGCGCCTGGCAGGCGGGTTGGTATGGCGGTTCCGGCACAGGAGCGATCCTGTGGCCATTTGCTCTCTTCGCAGGCGGAGTGCTGCAAGCTATTGCAGCGATAGTTTCGTTCAAGGCCCGTGACGGTGTGGCGGTGGCAATGCACACCATCTGGGGAGCCTTCTGGATGGGCTGGGGCCTTCTGATGGCCCTGAGCTCCACGGGCATTCTGCCCATTCATCTGAAGTTCGGCGTGGCCAATGCCGGCTTTGCATTCTGGTTCATCATGTTGGCCGCCATCACCATCAGCGGCACCATCGCAGCCATGGCCCAGAGCGGCCTGCTCACCCTGGTGCTCGGCACTCTGGCGGCCGGCGCCAGCCTGACCGCCGCCGGATTCTGGTCCGGCAGCCTGGCCACCACGGAGGCCGGAGGCTGGCTGTTCGTGGTGTCGGCGGCGGCGGCCTACCTGTTCGCCACCGGCATGATGCTCGAGGGCGCTACCGGGCGGGCCATCATCCCGCTGGGTAAGTGGAGCAAGGACGCCAACGTCCCGGGTCGCAAGATCACCCGGCCTCTGGAGTACCCCGCCGGCATGCCCGGTGTCCGGGTGGGCCAGTAGGGGCGCCAACGCCCACAGCCACCCTCGCCGGTCGGTCTGCTCGGACCGGAACAGGCCGATCAGAGGGAAGCCGAGCGATCAGTTGCACCCAGTCGATCCGATGGCCCGCCGGGATCCCGGCGGGCCATCGGCGCGTCCGGGCCGGGCCCCGGCTCCAGTTACGGGCCTCCCGGCCGGGGAACCTATCCACCCGATGACCGAGGCCAGATCGACGCGGGACCGGCGCTGGTGATCGAGGTCCGCCACCTGCGGTACTTCGTGGCGGTGGCCGAGGAGCTGCACTTCGGCCGGGCGGCGGAGAGGCTGCACATGGCCCAGTCCCCCCTCAGCCACCAGATCCGCCAGCTCGAGCGCCGGCTGGGGGTGGTCCTGCTCGAGCGCCACCACCACGTGGTGGGCGTCACAGACGCCGGCCGGACGTTCCTCGAGGATGCCCGCAGCATCCTCGAGGACCTGGACCGGGCGGTGGAGCGCACCCGGAGGGCCGGCCTCGGGGAGGTGGGCCGGATCGGGGTGGGCTACGTGCCCGACATGGCGGGGATGGTGCTGGCCCGCAGCCTGCAGGCCCACCGGCAGCGGTTCCCGGAGCTGACCATCAACCTGTGGCAGGGGATGACCGGCGACCTGCTCGAGGCCATCAGGGACCGCCGGCTCGACGTGGGGTTCGTCAGGTCGCCCGGGCCCCTCGAGAACCTCGACTACGAGGAGCTGGTGCGCGAGACCCTGCAGGTGGCGGTGCCCGAGGCCTGGGCCGCCGAGCGCGACCCGTTACGGCTCGAGGCCCTGGCCTCCGAGACCGTCATCGTGCCCACCCACCAGACGGCCCGGGGCCTGCGCCAGGAGATCGAGGCCGCATTCCACGCCGCCGGCGTACCCCTCCGGTCGGTCCGGGAGGCCAGCTCCCCGACGGCCACGCTGCTGACAGTGGCGGCCGGCGCCGGGATAGCCCTGGTGCCGGCCAGCGTGATGCGCATGTTCCCCCTGCCGGGGGTGGAGTTCCGGGAACTGGCCGAGCGGCCGACCACCACCGGGGGGATGTGCTGGCGGCGGGGTGACCCGTCGCGGATCGTCAGCAACTTCCTCGAAACCAGCCGCCAGGAGGTCGGCCGCGACCCGGTTCAGGGCGGCCTGGCCGGGTAGGTGGGAGGCATGGTGAGCATCGTGGCTGGACTGACCCTGCCGGCTTACGCGACCTACCGGCCGCCGGCGCCGGCCAACAACAGCGAGTGGGACCTCCTCTACGTGGCAGCCGGACTCGTGCTGTTCGTGCTGGTGGTCGTCGGGGCGGCCACCCTGGTCAATCACCGCGACGACCGGAATCCCCGGGCGCACTGACCTCCGGCGGGGGCGCGGTCAGGCGTGGTGGGGGTCGACCCAGGTCACCCCGGCCGGGTCGGCCGCGGGAATGTCCAGGTTGACCACCACGGCCTCCTGGCCGCTTCGGACCAGGACGCACTCGAGAGGCTGACCCGGGTCGGCATTGATCTCCTGGTGGGCCACCCACGGGGCCACGAAGATGAAGTCACCGGGGCCGGCCTCCGCCGCATACTGCAGCTGCGAGCCCCACCGCATGCGGGCCCGGCCGCTGAGAACGTAGATGATGCTCTCCAGATCGCCGTGGTGGTGGGCCCCGGTGCGGGCGTCGGGCTGTATCGACACCGTCCCGGCCCACAGCTGCGAAGCGCCGGTGGCTGCGCTCACCGCGGCCTGGCGGAACATGCCGGGGGTCTGCGCGGTGTTGGCGTCCAGGCGGTCGGAACGCACCACCCTCACACCGGAGCGCTCGTCTGCCGGGCGGCCGGAGGGATCGGGCGGGGACGGCTGGGCGGCGGGCTCGGTCACCGGGCCGACGATACCGGCGCCGGCGGCCCCGGTCCCGGCTTCATGGCCGGACGGCGGGCCGGGCCGTCGGGTCACAACCCGGCCACAGCGGGGATGACCCGCTCCCCCAGGATCAGCAGCGGATCGATGGTGGACACACCCGGCACCGAGCCGTGGTAGTGGGTGATGCCGAGCTCCGCCATCCGGCGCATGGAGGCGACCAGCTCGTCGACGTTCTCCCCGGCCGGGCCGGGATCCAGCGGCCCCATGACGGTCTTGGTGATGCTGTCGTAGTCCCGGCCCACCTCGTCGCAGTGGCGGCGCAGGACATCGAGCTTGTGCTCGAGCTCCGGCCCGGCGAACAGGTTGCACGCCTGGGCGTAGCGGGCCACCAGCCGCAGGGTCTTCCGCTCGCCCGCGCCGCCGATCATGATCGGCGGGTGCGGGCTGGCCAGCGCGGGCGGCGAGTTGAGCGTGCGCTCCAGCCGGTAGTGGCGCCCCTCGTAGGGCCCGTCGCGGTCGCTCCACATCTGCAGGCAGATCTGCAGGGCCTCCTCCAGCCGCTCGAACCGCTCGGCGGTGGGCGGGAAGAACAGCCCGAGGCCCCGGGCCTCCGGCTCGTTCCAGGCGGCGCCGATGCCGAGCCAGGCCCGCCCGCCCGACAGCACGTCCAGGGTCGTCACCGCCTTGGCCAGCAGCCCCGGGTCCCGGTACACCACGGCGGTCACCCAGGCCAGCAAGGTGATGCGCGACGTGCGGGCGGCGAGGTAGCCGAGGGTGGTGTAGGCCTCGAGCATCTCATGCTCGGGCGGGCCTATGTGGCCGATCTGCCACACGTGGTCCATGACGCTCAGCTTGGAGAAGCCCTGCTCCTCGGCCGCCTCGGCGATGCGGGTCAGGTCGTCGGCCAGGGACCGGGGCCCGCCGGGGAAGGTGAAGTTGGACACGTGCAGCCCGATTTCCATGCGCGGAATCTACCCGCCACGCCCGGTGGTATCTTCCGCCGGTGAGTGGCGAGAATTTCCTGGTAGAGGCCCTGTCGGAGTGGCCCTCGGTGGCCGAGCTGGCCCGGGGCCTGGACCAGGGCCGCTGGACCAGCCGGGGCCTGCTGAGGGCCGTCCGGGAGCGGGCGGAGCGCCTCGACGGGTTGTTCGCCGCGCTCCGGTGCCTGGCCGGCGACGCCGAGAGCGCCGCCGACGAATGCGACCGGCGGCGGGCGGCCGGCGGTCCGCGGCGCAGCCCGCTCGACGGGGTGCCGGTGCTGGTCAAGGACAACATCGACGTGGCCGGGCTGCCCACCACCGCGGGCGCGCTGGCCCTGGCCGGGGCCCGGCCGGCCGGCGACGCCCCGCTGGTGGCCCGGCTGCGCCGGGCCGGGGCGGTGATCGCCGGCAAGACCAACCTGTCGGAGCTGGCCAACTTCCTGACCGAGGACATGCCCTCGGGCTACTCGTCGCTCGGCGGCCAGGTGCTCAACCCCTACGACCTGGCCCTGACCCCGAGCGGGTCGAGCAGCGGGACCGCCACGGCGGTGGCCCTGGGCCTGGTGCCGGTCGCGGTCGGGACCGAGACCGACGGCTCCATCACCAGCCCGGCGGCCCACCAGAGCCTGGTGGGCCTGAAGCCGACGGTGGGGCTGGTCAGCAGGACCGGGATCGTGCCCATCGCCCCCAGCCAGGACACCGCCGGGCCGGTGGCCCGCACCGCCGCCGACGCGGCGGTGCTGCTGGCCGCCATGGCCGGCCCCGACGGCGCCGACGGGTCCACCGCGGCCCGGCCGGCGGAGGGCCCGGAGGGGTCCCCGCCGGACCCGTCCCGGCTGGGCGCGGCCCGGCTGACGCTGGTGGGAGGCGGCCCGGCGGGCGACAAACCCGGCGCGGCAGAGGCCTACCGGGGCGCCCTGGAAGCGCTGGAGGCGGCCGCCGGCGGGGTGCGACCGGCGGAGATGCCCGCCGCCGACGAGGCCGACGAGCTGTTCGTGCTGCACTACGAGTTCGGCCCGGCCATGGACCGCTACCTGGCGTCGCTGGGCCCCGACGCCCCGGTGCGGACCCTCCGGGAGCTTCGCGACTGGAACCGGGCCCACGCCGGCGAGGCCCTCAAGTACGGCCAGGTGCACGTGGACGTGGCCGTGGGGATCGACCACGAGGCCCGCCGCCGGGAGTACCTGGAGGTCCGGGCCCGGGACCGGGCGGCGGCCGAGCAGGCCCTGGAGGCGGCTCTCGAGGGGGCCGACGCCGCGGTGTTCGCCGAGGAGGACGGGGCCACCTGGGCGGCCCGGGCCGGCTGGCCGTGCGTGGCGGTGCCGGCCGGCTACCGCCCGGCCAACCGCCGGCCGTTCTCCGTGACGCTGGTGGGCCGGCCGTGGAGCGAGGCCCTGCTCCTGTCGCTGGCGGCGGGGGCCGAGCGGGTCCTGGCCGCCCGCCGGCCGCCGTGGGAGATCAACCCGGCGGTGTTCCGCCGGCTGTAGCCGGGGCGCTCAGGCCTTGGCGCTGTTGGCCCGCAGCGACCGGGGTTCCTCCCGGCGCACCTTCACGCCGTCGGCGCTCTCACTGGTCTCGTAGACCGGCTGCCCGACCACGGCCGGGCCCCGACGGACGGCCCCGGTGGCCAGGTCGAAGCGGCTGCCGTGCCACGGGCAGGTCACGCACCCGTCAGCCACCCGCCCCTCCGAAAGGGGGCCGCCGCGGTGGCTGCAGCGCTCGGCCAGGACCCGTATCCCGTCCGGCTGGCGGGTGGTCATCACCGCGGTGGTGCCGGCCACCGCCCGGACGGGGCTGCCGTCGGCGGGGATGTCGGCGTCGAGGGCGGTCCACTCGGACGGTCCGGTGTCGAAGGCGTTGGTGTCCACCCCCACGCCGAGGGCGTAGGAGAGGTGGCCGCCCAGCCACCCACCGGCCGCGGCCAGGCCCATGCCGAGCAGGCCCAGGGCCCCGCCGGCGAGGTGACGGTTGCGGCGGCGGGCCCGCCACGACGCCGTGTAGGCGGTGAGCGCAGCGGTGTTGGCCGCCATGTGGACCAGGCCGACCCGCCGCTCGGCCCCGCTGGTGTCCATCCAGTCCGACAGCCCCGAGGCCGCGGCGGGACCGGCGGCCAGCAGGCCGAGCCCCACCAGCTTGCGGGCCGCGCCCCGCTCCCCCGTCAGGTCCATCAGCGTGGCCGCCCCCCAGCACCCGAGGGGCAGCGCTATGAGCGCGGGGTGGAGGGGATGGCCCAGCCATGTCCCCGACAGCGCGTCGCGCACCCCCGGCGAGGACAGGGCCCGGCCGGCGGCGTCGCCGACCACCTCGGCGGGGCGGTCCAACTCACCGGCCTGCTCGATGCGGCGGGCCAGGCCGGCCGGCCCGGAGCCGCGGGCCACGGCCCGGCGGGCGAAGCTCTGGTCCTGGTCAGTGCTCTGCACAGCCAGCCCCTACCCGGCCCGGGACCGGCGTAACCGTTCAGCCGGCCAACTGCCCCAGGGTCACGTTTACGCTGTGGGTCGTGCCGTTCTGATCCAGATAGGTCACCCGGGCCTGCCGGCCCGGGGTCAGCCCGGCCAGGACGTCGGCCAGCACCGCCTGGGTGGGGGTCTTCTGGCCGGCCACCGCGGTGATGGCCACCCCGATGGGGATGCCGGCCTTGGCGGCCGCCCCACCGCTCTGCACCGACTCCACCAGCACCCCCACCGGGTTGCCGGCCGGGTCCACGGCATCCACGCCGGTGATGCCCAGCGCGGCCCGCCCGCTGTCGGTGACGTGACCGCTGGCGATCAGCTGCGGGACGATCTTCTTCACGGTGTTGGACGGGATGGCGAAGCCGATGCCGGGGGCGGCGCTGGAGTTCGTCTGCTGGTCGATGGCCGCCAGGGTGGGGATGCCCACCACCTGGCCGTCGAGGTCCACCAGCGCCCCGCCGCTGTTGCCGGGGTTGATCGGGGCGGACGTCTGGATGGTGGAGGGCAGGACCACCCCGTTGCCCTCCGAGACCTCCCGCCCGTTGAAGCTGACGATGCCCTCGGTGACCGAGCTGGCCAGGCCCAGCGGGTTGCCGATGGCGAAGACGATGTCGCCCATCTGCATGGCGGCCGAGTCACCGAAGGTGGCCGGGGACAGGTTGCGGGCGCCGCTGACCCGGATGACCGCCAGGTCGTCGGGGGGGTAGGAGCCGACCAGCGTGGCGGGGACGGTCTGGCCGTCGGCCAGCTTCACCGAGAAGCTGGTGGCGGAGCCCACGACGTGGTCGTTGGTGACTATGTCGCCTCTGCTGTCATAGACGACGCCGGATCCGAGGTCGGAGGTGGTGCTGATCTCGACCACCTGGGGCCGCACCTTGGCGATCACCGCCACGAAGGCCTGCTGCAGCGAGGCGGCCCCGGACCCGACCGAGCCGGCGGGCGGGGCGGCCGGCGCCCCGGCGGTGGTGGTCGGGGCTGACGCGGCCGGGCTGTGACCGGAACTGCAACCGGCCAGCACGGTGGCGGCGAGCAGCCCGGCGGCCGGCGCCGACCAGAGCGCCCGTCGGCGCCGATGACACTTTCTTCCGGATGTGGTCACGCCAGACCTTATTCCCGGACCGGCGGCTCAGCTCACGCTGTGGTGGCTCTCCTGGCGGTGCCCCTCGGAGGGGCGGGTGTCGCCGTCGGCCAGGCCCACGTGCAGGTGGGACCGGATGCCCTTGACCCCCGAGACCCGGGACACGGCCTGCTCGATGGCTGCGGCATCGTCGGCCGTGGGCACGTCGCCGTGCAGCAGCGCCACGTGCTTCTCCACCATCACGTGGACGTGCGGCAGGTCCCGGCGCTTCTCCAGGCCGCCCAACTCGGAGCGGATGCGGTCGGCCAGGATGTCGTCGGCGACGCCCGGGTCCGGGCGGCGGCCGGCCAGCCGGTAGCTGATCCCGTCGAGGCGTCCGGAGAGGTAGCGCAGACGCCGGGCCGCGTCTTCGATCACATGGCAGGCCATGCGGTTGGTGTGGCTTCCGGGCCGCATCAGCACCGCCCCTCCGGCCACGGCCATCCCGCCGGCGACCCGTCTCACGTTGATACGCATCTGCGCTCCTCCTTTTTTCCCCTTCTAGACAGCTACCTGCCCGGCGACGCACCCCGCCAGAGGGCGAAGGTCCCTGTTGGGCGGCCGCCGGGCGGGCCAGGGTCGGGGTGTGCTCAGCGCCGCGCTCGACGTGTTCCGCCTGCGCCAGTACTTCGACGTGCTGGCCCGGGGCCGGGAGGTCCTGGCCGGAATCGGCGAGGACTGGGGCTTTCTCAACGACGCCCGCCGGGCGCTGGTCCGCCTGCCGGGCGAGGGCGGCGGCCCGGCCCGCTCACCGTTCCCCCCCACCGATCACCTCGAGCTGCCCGGCCTGGAGGGGCGCCGGGTGGCGCTGATGGCGACCGGCGGCAGCGGGGCCCTGGCCTCGGTGGTGGGCGCGGCCCGGGCCCTCGAGGAGGCCGGGGTGCGGCCGGCGGTGATGACGCTGTGCTCCGGTTCGTCCATGTTCGGCTTCCCGCTGGCCGCCGGACTGCCCGCCGGCGAGGTGGCGGACTTCTGCCTGTCGCTGCAACCGGGGGACTACGTGGATGTGGACTGGGCGGCGCTGGCCCGCCTCGGACCGACCGGGGCCCGGGGGTTCGCCGGGATCATCCGGGGCGAGCGGCTGGAGGCGTCCTACCGGCGCCTCCTCGGCGACATGCGCCTCGGGGAGCTGACCATCCCGGCCTACGCGCCGATCTGGAACATCGAGAAGAACCGCACCGAGTACCTGGGGCCGCGCACGTTCCCCGACGTGACCGTGGCCCGGGCGGTGCGCATGGCGGTGTCCCTGCCGCTGTTCATCGAGCCGGTGGAGCTGGCCGGCAGCCACTGGAGCGACGGGGGGATCGTCGACATCTTCCCGGTGCGGCCGGTGCTCGACATCGAGCCCCCACCGGATGTGGCGGTTGCGGTCAACGGCTTCTACCCGCCGGGCTTCGCCGGTGAGGACGCCTCCGGCTGGGAGGACCGCCGGGCCAGCATCCTGTACGTGGCCAGCCAGGTCCGCACCTGCCAGCAGGTGGAGCTGGCCCGGGCCAACCTGGCCCGGCTGAAGGAGCGGGTGGAGGTCGTGGCCATCGAGCCGGTCCCCTACAGCAAGGTGCGCGGGGTGGGCTTCTACCGGCAGTTCCTGACCACGAGGGACTGGGCCGATTTCATGCTGGCCGGGCGGTCCGAGGCCCGGCGGGCGCTTCGCTCCGGGTACGGCCCCGCTGGGCACTTCGGCCCTGTCCGGGCCGGGGACGGCGCGCTTAGTTGAGGGCATGACGACAACCACCGCAACGAGCGTCCCGGTGGCCCAGGTGGCCCTGGCGGGGACGTGGGTGAACCAGTACGGATCGCACCTGACTTTCGAAGTGGACGGCCACGGCTCCCTGCGCGGCACCTACAGCTCCGGGTTCGGCCCGCTGGCCGGGCGCACCCACCGGCTGCTCGGCCTCTACGACGTCCCGGACGGGCCGGCCATCCTGCTCTCGTTCCTCGTCGACTGGACCGAGGCGCACTGCGTGACCGCCTGGTCGGGGCAGTGCTTGGTGGAGGAACAGGAGATCCGCACCACCTGGCTCATGACCAGCGAAACCGAGGCGGGCGACGACTGGAAGGCCACCGTCGTCGGCCACGACGTGTTCCACCGGGCGTTCCATCCAGCGG
>JAKAXN010000430.1 GCA_021816565.1 Actinomycetes bacterium | reverse complement strand
GGCGCAAACGACCCAACCTGGCGGCGACCTGCATGTCTCGGAGAACCACGGCGGTTTACAGTACCCCGGTGACCTGCGAGGACCCGTCTTGACCGCCCTGCTGCTGGTCGCCGCCGCCCTCTACGGGCTGGCCGTCGGATCGTTTCTCAACGTGGTCATCTACCGGGTGCCGAACAAGCAGTCGGTCGTGCGGCCGCCCTCGGCCTGCCCGGGCTGCGGGCAGCAGATCGCCCCCCGCGACAACGTCCCCGTGGTCTCGTGGCTGGTGCTGCGCGGTCGCTGCCGGGGCTGCGGCATGAGGATCTCGGCCCGCTACCCGCTGGTGGAGCTGCTGACCGCGGCGGCGTTCGTGGCCGTGGCCCTGCGGTTCGGGTGGAGCTGGAGCCTGCCGGCCGAGGTGGTCTTCGCCGCCGGCCTGGTGGCCCTGTCGTTCATCGACCTGGACCACCTGCTCCTGCCCCGGGTGGTGGTCTACCCGCTCGGCGGGGCCGTCCTGGCCCTGCTGGTCGTGGCCGCCGCGGTGCAGGGCAGCTGGCACCGCCTCGAGGTGGCCGCCATCTGCGCCGCGGTGGAGTTCGCGCTGCTGTTCGTTATCAACCTCATCAGCCCCCGGGCCCTCGGCTTCGGTGACGTCCGGTTCGGGCCGGTGATCGCCCTGGCCCTCGGGTGGCTCGGCTGGCGCTACGCCTTCGTCGGCTTCCTGGCCGCCAACCTGTTCGGGGCGGTGGTCGGGGTGGCGCTGATCGCCATGAAGCGGGCCGGTCGCAAGACGCCGATCCCCTTCGGGGTGTTCCTGTCGCTGGGGGCGTTCGCCACCATGGTCATCGGCGGGGCGCTGCACTACCCGGCCTGACCGGCCGGGCGCCGCCGGTCAGCGGTCGGGTGCCGAGGCCAGCAGCCGGGCCACCGCCTCCAGCGCCAGCCGGTAGCCGTGGGCGCCGAAACCGGCGATGGTGCCGGTGGCCACCGGGGCTATCACCGACGTGCGCCGCCACTGCTCCCGGGCGTCGGGGTTGGACAGGTGCAACTCCACCACCGGCCCCTCGAACGCCGCCAGAGCGTCGTGGAGGGACCAGCCGTAGTGGGTCAACGCCCCCGGGTTGATCACTATGGCCGCGGCCCGGCCCCGGGCCGCGTGGACCGCGTCGACCAGCTCCCCCTCGTGGTTGGACTGGCGGTGCTCGAGGGTGAGGCCGTGCTCGGTGGCCGCCCTGGTGGCGGCCGAGACGTGATCTTCGAGGGTGGCGGTGCCGTACACCGCCGGTTCCCGCTGGCCGAGGAGGTTGAGGTTGGGACCGGACAGCAGCAGCACCAGCGGGGCGGTCACGCCAGGAACTCCTGCAGGGTGGCCGTCACCACGTCGCGCTCCACGCCCTCCACCACGTCCAGGCCGGCCGGGCCGTCGAGCACGAAGGTCAGGTGCCCGGACGTGGCCTTCTTGTCGCGGGCCATGACCGCCACCAGCTCGGTCGGGTCGAGCCCCGCCGGCGGCCGGGTGGGCAGGTCGTAGGCGGCGACCAGCTGGTCGTGCTCGGCCACCCGGGCGGCGTCTATGCGGCCCAGGCGCTCGGCCAGCCGGGCCGCGAACAGGAGCCCGATCCCCACCGCCTCGCCGTGGCGCAGGTCGTAGCGGCCGGCGGTCTCGAGGGCGTGGGCCAGGGTGTGCCCGTAGTTGAGCAGGGCCCGACGCCCGGATTCCCGCTCGTCGGCGCCCACGACCTCGGCCTTGCAGGCCACGCAGGCGGCGACGGCGTCGTCGAGGGACAGGTCCCGGAGGTTCTCCACCCCGAGGAAGCGGTACTTGGCCATCTCCCCCAGCCCGCTGCGGTACTCGCGCGGCGGCAGCGTGGTGAGGGTCTCGGTGTCGCACAGGACCGCCGCGGGCTGCCAGAAGGCCCCCACCAGGTTCTTGCCCTCCCGCAGGTTGACACCGGTCTTGCCGCCGATGGCCGCGTCGACCTGGCCGAGGAGGCTGGTCGGCACGTGGATCACCGCCACCCCCCGGTGGTACACCGCGGCGGCGAAGCCGGCCACGTCGGTGACCACCCCCCCGCCGACGGCCACCACCACGTCGCGGCGGTGCAGGTTCCAGCGGGCGAACTCCCGGCAGAGCTGCTCGAGCGTCTCGAGGTTCTTGGCGTCCTCTCCGTCGTCCATGAAGAAGGTGCGCTGCTCGATGCCGGAGTCCACCGTCCAGCCGATGGTCTCCTGGGTGACGATGGCGGCCTTCTCGGCCCCCACCGGTATCAGCTCGGCCAGCCGGTGGCGGGCGCCGGCGCCGACCAGCACCGGGTAGGAGCGCTCGCCGAGGTCGACCTTCAGCTCGTTCACGACGACGACCGGACCGCCGCGGCGACCTGCTCAACCACCTGCGGGGGTGAGAGGCGGTCCACGTCGAAGGTGAGGTCGGCCAGCTCCCGGTAGAGGGGCGCCCTCACCTCGAGGAGCCTGGCCAGGGCGGCGGCTGGTCCCTCCTCGAGCAGCGGGCGGCCGGCGCCGGTCCCAACCCGCCCGGCCAGGGTGGCCGCTTCGGCGCGCAGCCACACCACCAGGCCGGCGTTGCTGATCAGCTCCCGGTTGGCCGGGTCGAGCACCGCTCCCCCGGCCACGGAGATGACGGCTGGGCCGTCGGAGCGGCAGGCCTCGGCCAGCACCCGGGACTCCTCGGCCCGGAATGCCGGCTCGCCCTGCTCTTTCCAGATCTCGGGCACCGTCTTGCCGGTCTGCAGCTCGATCTGCTCATCGCTGTCCAGGTACGGCCAGCCCAGCTTCTGGGCCAGGAGGCGGCCGGTGGTGGTCTTGCCCGCCCCCATCATGCCGATGAGCAGTACCCGTGACGGGCTCAACGGTCCAGGCTCTGGAGGTACGTGCCGTGGTTGCGGACCAGCTCGGCGACGGAGTCACCGCCGAACTTGCGCAGGGCCTCGCCGGCCAGGACCAGGGCCATCATGGTCTCGGCCACCACCCCCATGGCGGGGACGGCGGTGACGTCGGTGCGCTCCTTGAACGAGACCGTCTCCTCCTTGGTGACGACGTCCACCGTCTTGAGGGTCGGCCGGTTGAGCGTGGCCAGCGGCTTCATGGCCACCCGGGCCACGACCGGCTCGCCGTTGGTGATGCCGCCTTCGATCCCGCCGCTCCAGTTGGTCTCCCGGGTGTAGGAGGCCGACCCGGCATCCCAGCCGATGGCGTCGTGGGCCTCGGAGCCCCGCCGGCCGGCCACGTCGGTGGCGTCTCCGATCTCCACCCCCTTGACCGCCTGGATGGACAGCAGGGCCTGGCCCAGGAGGCCGTCCAGCTTGCGGTCCCAGTGGACGTGGCTGCCCAGGCCCACGGGGACGCCGTAGCCGATGACCTCGACGATGCCGCCCAGCGAATCGCCGACCTTGGCCGCCGCCTTGATCTCGGCGATCATGGCCTCCTCGGCCTCGGGGTCGAAGCAGCGGACCTGCGAACCGTCGACCGTGGCCAGGTCGGCCAGGCCCGGGCGCCTGGTCGACTTCGACGCCACCGGGCCCATCTGCACCACGTGGCTGACGATGCCGATGCCGAGCTCCGCCAGCAGCAGCTTCGAGACGGCCCCGGCGGCCACCCGGGCCGCGGTCTCGCGCGCCGACGCCCGCTCCAGCACGTCCCGGGCGTCGGTGAAGCCGTACTTCTGCATGCCGGGAAGGTCGGCATGACCCGGCCGGGGCTGGTGGAGCGGCTTCTCGGTCCGCCCGGGGGCCGGCGACATCTCCTGCTCCCACTTGGGCCACTCGGTGTTGGCGATCTCTATGGCCACTGGCGAGCCCAGGGTGCGCCCGTGGCGTACGCCGCCGAGCAGGGTCAGCTCGTCCACCTCGAAGCGCATCCGCGGGCCGCGGCCGTAGCCGAGGCGGCGCCGGGCCAGCTCTGACTGGATCTGCTCGACGGTGACGGCCAGGCCGGCGGGCAGGCCTTCGATGATGACGACCAGGCCCTTGCCGTGGGACTCGCCGGCGGTGAGGAAGCGCAGCACGCCTAGATGCTAACGGTCCGGCCTGGGGACCACTAAGGGCGGACCGGCGGGTGGCTCAGGGGATGCTGACGCTGGCCGGGTCGATCTGCTGGTAACCCGAGACCTGCCACGGACCGTAGTCCTGGCTGAGGGTGGAGTCGTAGTAGAGCCCCAGGTTGGGCCCGCCATTGCAGGTGTAGGTGTTGATGATGGCGGCCCC
>JAKAXN010000033.1 GCA_021816565.1 Actinomycetes bacterium | reverse complement strand
AACTGGCAGGTGCGGGCCAGCGGGTCGAACCCGCTCTCGGCCAGCGACGCCAGCTGGAATTTGCCGTCCCTGTCGGTGAAGTAGGTGAACATGTAGAACGACAGCCAGTCGGGGGTGGGCTCGTTGAACGCCCCCAAGATGCGCGGGTTGTCCTCGTCCCCGGACCTCCGGTCGAGCAGCATGTCCGCCTCGTCGCGCCCGTCGCGTCCGAAGTAGGCGTGGAGCAGGTACACCATGGCCCACAGGTGGCGCCCCTCCTCCACGTTGATCTGGAACAGGTTGCGCATGTCGTACAGCGACGGGGCGGTGCGACACAGGTGGCGCTGCTGCTCGACCGACGCCGGCTCGGTGTCGCCCTGCACCACGATCAGGCGCCTGAGGTCGGAGCGGAACTCGCCGGGCACCTCGTCCCACACCGGCTCGCCGATGCGGTCGCCGAAGCCGACGGTGCGCCCCGGGTCGGCGTCGGCCAGGAAGATCCCCCAGCGGTACTCCGGCATCTTCACGTAGTCGAAGTGGGCCCAGCCGTCCCGGCCGACCGACACCGCGGTGCGGAGGTACACGTCGTGGTCCTGGTGCTCGACCGGTCCCATCTGCTTCCACCAGTCGAGGAACTGGGGTTGCCACCGTTCCAGGGCCCGCTGGAGCTTGCGGTCCGAGGCCAGTTCCACATTGTTGGGGATCGAGTCGTTGAGGTCTATGGACGACACGGCGTCACACCCGCTTTCGGTCGTAGGAGGGACGGGAACCGGTGCCGTAGCGGCGCAGGGCGCCTTCGGGTCCGGAGGCGTTGGGGCGGAGGAAGATCCAGTTCTGCCAGGCCGACAGCCGGGCGAAGATGCGGGTCTCCATGGTCTCGGGGCCGGCGAAGCGCAGGTTGGCCTCCATGCCGGTCAGGGCGTCGGGGGAGAAGGCGGCCCGCTCCTCGAGAGCCACCCTGATCTCGTCGTCCCAGTCCAGGTCATCGGGAGCGAACGTGACCAGGCCCAGGGCCGTGCACCTTGCGGCGTCCAGCTCGGCGAGCAGCGCCGACTCGGCGGTCCGGGCCTCCTCCTCCCGGCCCCAGAACCGGGTGCGCAGGCGCGACAGGCCGTTGCTCATGGGGAACCGGCCGCAGTTGCTGGCGCTGAGTACCAGTACCGGGGCGGCTCCGCCGTCGTCGGCCCCGCCGTCGAGCATGAAGCTGCGGTCGGCGCCGAGGACCATTTCGGCCAGCACCCCGGCGAAGCAGCTGCCGGAGTCCACCAGGGCGAACAGGCTGCGGGCCGAAAGGTCCAGGCGTTTGAGCGTCCTGGTCCAGTAGGCGGCCGTCTCGCGCACCAGCCAGTGGTCGGGGTGCTCGTGGAGCACCCGCTCCGCATCGAGCACCGCGGCCGGGTCGCCGGAGCTGCGCAGGGCCCAGGTCCCGATCTCCGGATGGTTGAACCGGAGGCGCACGAGGGCGTCGTCGAGCTCCCGGCACGACGCCAGCAGCCACGCCCGGTCCCCTGCGGCCAGCAGCGCGTCGGGGTCGCCGGGCTCCGCCCCGGCGGGAGCCGACACCGAGATCTCGGCCACTCCCACCTCCGGGCGGAGGGTCACCTCCACGTGGCGGTACCGCCAGCCCTGGGGTCCCCGCTCGAAGGGGAGCGGGTTGAGCGTCACCCCGGTCCCGCCGGGGCGGTCGGATCCGGCGGCCCGGGTGGCGGCCCGGGTCGCCACGTGCTCGGCGAACATCCGGGGCGGGGCGGCCGAGTCGATCAGGCCCCACTCGATGGCCTGCGCCGCCCTCAGGCCCTCGGCCCGGGTGCAGAACGCGTCGGCCAGGTCGTGGCGGACGTGGCGCTTGTCCACCAGGCGGGTCAGGCCACCGGTACCGGGCAGTACGGCCAGCAGCGGCACCTCGGGAAGGGAAACCGTCGACGCCCGGTCGTCGACCAGGATCACCTCGTCGCAGGCCAGCGCCAGTTCGTAGCCGCCACCGGCGGCGGTGCCGTTGACCGCGCACAGCCAGACCTGACCGGAGGTGGCGGTGGCGTCCTCAATGGCATTGCGGGTCTCGTTGGTGAACTTGCAGAAGTTGACCTTGTGGTCGTGGGTGGCCCCGGCCAGCATCTGGATGTTGGCCCCGGCGCAGAACACCTTGTCCAGGCCGCCGGTGAGCACCACCGCCTTGACCTCGGGGTGCTCGAAGCGCAGGCGCTGCACCACGTCGGCCAGCTCGATGTCCACCGACAGGTCGTAGGAGTTGAGCTTCAACTCCACCTCGGGGCGGAGCCCGCCGGAGGGATCGACCTGCATGGTGACCGTGGCCACCGGGCCGGCCAGCTCGACCCGCCAGTGGCGGTAGGCGCCGGGGTCGCGCTCGAAGGTGAGCTCCCCCGCCCCGTCGGCGTCCGCCCGGACGCCTGCTTCGAAGGCCTCTACCTCGGCTGTCTGTACCACGGCACCTCCCGATGATGTGACCAAAGTCATGCTACAACTTCACGGTGGTAGATATCAATAAGTAGATTCTGGCCTCGGGGCGGCTACTCTGCCCGGTCGTGGAGACCGGCGTGGAGAGCGATCTGGCCGTCGATGTGGCACTCCCGGTCGGGCCGGCCGCTGACGGCCCGGGGGTGGCCCGGCCCGGGTCGAGCGCCAAGAGCATGCTCCTCACCGTCCTCGGGGAGTTCGTGCTCCGCCGGGACCGGCCCATCTGGACCACCACCCTGGTCGCGGTCCTCGGATCTCTGGGTTTCGCCGAGAAGAACTCCCGCCAGGCGGTGGCCCGCCTGGCCGAGCAGGGACTCCTCGACTCCGAGCGGGTCGGCCGCCAGGTGCGCTGGCACCTGACCGGTGCGGCCGTGGACCTTCTATCGGCGGGCACCGAGCGCATCTTCGGCTTCCTGGGCGGGGGCCGGGAGTGGGACGGTCGCTGGCTCGTTCTGTCGTTTTCAGTGCCAGAGGAGCAGCGCCACGCCCGGGCCCAGCTGCGCAAGGAGCTGGGATTCGCCGGGTTCGGCTTTCCCGGCCCGGGCCTGGCCGTGTGCGCCCACACCGACCGCGAGGCCGAGGCCCGGCGGGTGCTGGACCGGCTGGGACTGGCCGGCAACTGTCTCAGCTTCCGGGGGGAGGCCGGGCAGCTGGCCGGCAGCGCGGAGCTGGTGCGCCGGGCCTGGGACGTGGGGACGCTGGGCGCCGGCTACCTCGACTTCATCGCCCGCTTCGAGACCGTCGAGCCGGCGGGCGAGATCGGGAAGTGCGCTGCAGTCACCGAGATGGTGCACCGGTGGCGGCGTTTCCCCTTCATCGACCCGGAGCTGCCTGACGACCTCCTGCCCGAGGGGTGGCCCGGCCACCGGGCCAAGGCGCTGTTCGACCGGCTGCACGCCCGGTGGCTGCCGGGCGCCCTGCGCTGGATCGACGACACCGACTCCACCGGGTAGCCACTACCACGTCGGTGTGGGAGGGCGCCCTTAGGATGGGCCCATGAGGGAGGGGACGACTCCGATGGCGGACCCGGTGCTGCGGGCCCGCCGCCACAGCCTGGGCGACGTGCTGCACCGGACGGCTCGGCGGTACCCGGACCGGGTGGCCGTGGTGCACGAGGGGCGGAGCTTCACCTATGCGGAGTTCGAGCAGGCGGCCAACCGGGCGGCCCACGCCCTGGCCGGGCGGGGCCTGGCCAAGGGGGACCGCCTGGCGCTCCTGTCGCACAACTGCTGGCAGTTCGGGGTGCTCACCTTCGCCACGGCCAAGCTGGGCGTCATCCTGGTGCCGGTCAACTTCATGCTCAACGCCGGGGAGATCGCCTACATCCTCGGGCACTGCGGGGCCCGGGCGGTGGTGGCGGAGGACGCTCTGGCCGCCACCATGGACGACGCGGTGGCGGCCGCCGGGATCGACCCGGCGGTGAAGGGGTCGATCCCCCTGGGTGGAGCAGACCGGGCCCTCGCCGGCTGGGAGGACGTGGACGGCTGGTGGTCCGCCGGTCCCGACAGCGAGCCAGAGGTCATGGTGGGCGACGACGACCCGCTTCGGCTCATGTACACCTCTGGCACCGAGTCCCGGCCGAAAGGGGTGATGCTCTCGAGCCGGTCGCTGATGGCGCAGTACGTGAGCTGCATCGTCGACGGTTCGATGGGCCCCGACGACGTGGAGGTGCACTCGCTGCCGATGTACCACTGCGCCCAGCTGGACTGTTTCTTCTGCGTGGACGTCTACCTGGGGGCGAGGAGCATCATCCTGCCGTCACCTGATCCGGCCCGGCTGCTCGAGACCATCGAGAAGGAGAAGGTCACCAAGATCTTCTGCCCTCCCACCGTGTGGATCTCCCTGCTGCGCCACCCGGACTTCGACCGCCGGGACCTGTCGTCGCTGCGCAAGGGCTACTACGGGGCGTCGCCCATGCCGGTCGAGGTGCTGAAGGAGATGCAGGAGCGGCTGCCGGGGCTGCAGCTGTGGAACTTCTACGGCCAGACCGAGATGGCCCCGTTGGCCACCATCCTCCTGCCCCACGAGCAGTCGGCGCGCCCCGGCAGTGCCGGCCGGGCCGCTGTCAACGTGGAGACCGCGGTGGTCGACGAGGAGGACCGGCCGGTACCCCCCGGGACGGTCGGCGAGATCGTCCACCGCAGCCCCCATGCCACGCTCGGCTACTACAACGACGAGGAGAAGACGGCGGCGGCGTTCCGCAACGGCTGGTTCCACTCCGGGGACCTCGGGGTGATGACCGGGGACGGCTACCTGGCGGTGGTGGACCGCATCAAGGACATGATCAAGACCGGCGGGGAGAACGTCGCCAGCCGGGAGGTCGAGGAACCCCTCTTCGAGCTGGACGGCGTGGCCGAGGTGGCCGTGTTCGGCATCCGTCACCCCCAGTGGGTGGAGGCGGTGACGGCCGTGGTCGTCCCCCGCTCCGGGAGCACCATCACGGCAGGGGACGTGGCGGCCCACGCCCGGGGCCGGCTGGCCGGCTACAAGCGGCCCAAGTACGTGGTCATGGCCGACTCGCTACCCAAGAACCCGAGCGGCAAGATCCTCAAGCGTCAGCTGCGTGAGCAGTACGGCTCCCTGGCCGACGGCGACTGACCACCCGCCGGGCAGACCGCCCCCCGGCTGGAAGGTCGACCGAGGCCTCCCCGGTGCGATCTACCCGGCGGCCCGGTCGGTCTCGGCCAGGACCTGCGGCCGCCCGGGTTGCTCGTGCAGGCCGGCGGTCTCCAGGTAGCGGCGGATGGCCAGGGCCGCGGCCGCCCCCTCACCGGCCGCCGATGCCGCCTGCTTGGTCGAGCCGGCCCGGATGTCACCGGCTGCGAACACCCCCGACATCGAGGTCTGCAGCCCCATGTCGGTCTGGACGAAGCCGAGGGCGTCGACGTCCACCAGATCCCGGACCAGCTCGCTGTTGGGGCTCAGGCCGATGAACACGAACACCCCGTCGGGGGTCAGCTCGCGCCGGTCACCGGCCCCGTCGGCCACCACCACGGACCGCAGCCTCGTGTCGCCCCGGAACTCGACCGGGATGGTGGAGGCCAGCACCTCGATGGCCGGGTTCTCGGCGACCTTCTCCGCCACCACCCGGCTGGCCGACAGCTGGCCGTCGCGCGTCACGATGGTCACCCTGCGGGCGAAGCGGGTCAGGAAGATGCTCTCCTCCCCGGCGCTGTTGCCGCCGCCGACCACCAGCACCTCCCGGTCGCGGTAGAACGCCCCGTCACAGGTGGCGCAGAAGTGGACCCCGGCCCCGATGAAGTCCTCCTCACCGGGGATGCCGAGCCTCCGGTAGGTGGACCCGAGGGCCAGCAGCACCGCCCCGGCCCGGTACACCCGGCCGTCAGCGGTGGTGACGCAGTGATAGCGGCCGTCAGCCTGCAGGCCGGTCACCTCCTGGGCCGAGAGGACCTCCACCCCGAACCGCTCCGCCTGGGCCCGCAACCGGGACGCGAACTCCGAACCGGTGACCCCCTCGGGGAACCCCGGGAAGTTGTCCAGACGCTCGGTGACCCCGGCCTGACCACCCACCCCGGATCTCTCGATCACCAGCGTGTCGATCCCCTCCCGCGCCGCGTACAGGGCGGCGGTCAGCCCGGCCGGCCCGGAGCCCACCACGATCAGGTCGTAGTAGCTGCGCGCCGCCACCGTCTGCAGGCCCAGGGCCGCGGCCAGCTCGGCGTTCGACGGCTCCACCAGGCTACGGCCGTCGTCGAAGCGGATCACCGGGATGATCTGGCGGCCGCCGCTGGCCTCCTCCACCACCGCCATACCCGCCGGGTCGGCATCGACATCGACGAACTCGTAGTGGACCCGCTGGTCCCCGAGGAACTGCTTGGCCCGCTTGCAGTCCGAGCACCAGAGGGTTCCGTAGACGGTGATGGCTGGTTGGCTCACGGACCTGACGGTACCGCTGACCGATCAGGTACGCGAGCCGGTCAGGGTTGGCTGCGGGTCGTCACCTGGTTGACGTGGCCCATCTTGCGGCCGTCCCGCACGTCGTGCTTGCCGTAGACGTGCACGGCCGCGCCGGGCAGGCGCAGCCACCGGTCCAACTCCAGGATGTCCGAGCCGATGAGGTTGGTCATGACCACGTCGGCGTGGCGCTCTCCGTTGCCCAGGGGCAGGCCCATGACCGCCCGGACGTGCTGCTCGAACTGGTCCACGGCGCAACCGTTCTGGGTCCAGTGCCCGGAGTTGTGGACCCGGGGGGCCATCTCGTTGACCAGCAGCCGGCCGGACCCGGTGACGAAGAACTCGATGCCGATGACCCCGACGTATCCGAATGCATCCAGCACCGTCGCGGCCGCCGCCCGGGCCGCGTCGAGCAACCCGGTGGAGGTGCCCGACGGCACCCGGGTGGTGCGCAGGATGCCGTCGGAATGGGCGTTGGCTCCCGGGTCGAAGCAGGCCACCTCCCCGTCCTGGCTCCGGGCAGCGATGACGGAGATCTCGTGGTCGAGGTCCACGAACTGCTCGAGCACCGATTCCTGCCCCTGGAGGGAGGCCCACGCCCCGGCGATCCGGTCACGATCGGTGATCAGGACCTGGCCCTTGCCGTCGTAGCCCATGCGCCTGGTCTTGAGCAGCGCCGGCAGTCCCACCGACTCCACCCCCCGCTGCAGGTCCGCCTCGCTGGACACCGGGGCCCACTGGACCGTGGGGAGGCCCAGCCCGTTGAGCCAGTCCTTTTCCGCCATCCGGTCCTGGCACACCCCGAGAGGGAAGTCGCCGGGTCGGACCGGGCACAGCTGCTGCAGCCGCTGCACCGCCTCCACCGGAAGGTTCTCGAACTCGTAGGTGACCACGTCCACCGACCGGCCGAAGCGGTCCAGGGCGTCGCCGTCGTCGTAGCCGGCGGCGGTGAATCCGGCGCACACGGCCCGGGCCGGGGCCTGCGGTTCGTCGGAGTACACGTGGGTCTCGATCCCGAGCCGGGACGCCGCCACCGACAGCATGCGGGCCAGCTGCCCGCCTCCGAGGATCCCCAGCCGCTGGGGGCTACTCATCGGCGGGGGCCTCGGCCACAGAGGCCGTCAACTCGGCCCGCCACGTCTCCAGCCGGCGGGCCACCTCCCCGTCGCCGAGAGCCAGGATGGCCGTCGCCATCAGCGCCGCGTTGTATGCGCCGGCCGGTCCGATGGCCATGGTCGCGACCGGGAACCCGCGAGGCATCTGCACGATGGAGCACAGGCTGTCCACCCCGTGCAGGATGGAGCTCTCCACCGGCACGCCGATCACCGGCACCCGGGTGTAGGCGGACAGCATCCCGGGTAGATGGGCCGCTCCGCCGGCGCCGGCGATGATGGCGGACAGTCCCCGCTCGGCGGCCGAGGTGGCGAAGCTGCGCATCCGGTCCGGGGTGCGGTGGGCGGAGAGGATCCGGCTCTCGTAGGGCACGCCCAGCTCGTCGAGGACCTGGGCTGCCGCTTTCATGGTCTTCCAGTCCGACTGGCTGCCCATCACTATCGCTACTCGGGGGGCCGTCTGCACGGCCGACCAAGCTACAGGCCCCCCGCCCGGTGGAACTATCCGGTCCGGACCATCTCCCGCAGGGCCTGTCCGGCTATCCACAGGTGACCCAGCGAGAGGCCCAGGCGCTGGAACAGTCCCCGGCGGGCCGGGACGGCCTGACTGAGCACCAGGAGCGCCCCGGTGGCGGCCCCCACGGCCGCATCGACCCGGAAGTTCCGGCCCCGCCCCACCGCGGCGGCCAGGGGGGTGGCGGCCAGGCTGACGTACGCGGCGGTGGCGGCCACCACGTGGGGGGTGTCGCCGTAGGGGGCGTCGAGCGGCAGGGACGCCACCGCCACCATGCTGGCCGCGTTGGCCGCCAGGCCGGCCGCGACGCGCCGGTCGGAGGGGGCCAGCGCCAGGGCCAGTCCGCCCACCCCGGCGGCGTAGCCGGCGAAACCGGCGGTCATGGCTGCCCGGGTGGGCGACCGGTGGGCAGCCAGCCGGCTGACCGGCTGCGACACCGGGGAGTACCCCGGCTTCCGCCGGCCCACCAGCCACCAGGCGGCGGCGAAGGCCACCGGGCCGGCCACGCCGCCGGCGGCGGCCGGTCTCCGGGCGCCGCCGGTGCTCACGCCGCCTGCCCTTCCGGAGCCGGCACAATCCCCTCGGGCCGGGCCGTCACGGGCCGGCCGGGTCCCTCCGCGGCCCGGTCGCTGAGGGCCCGGGCTATACGCCGCTCGGCCATCTCGCACAGCTCCCACCGGTCGGCCATGCCCCGACCGGCGGTGGGGATGGGCGGGAGGAACTCCACCGTCACGGTCCCCGGGCGGACACCCAGCCGGGACCGGGGTGGCAGGGCCCGCTCGCTGGAGTGGATGGCGACGGGCACCAGGGTGGCGCCGTGCCCGACGGCCAGGGCGAAGGGGCTCCGGCGGAACGGCAGGCGCCGGCCGGGTGGAGCGATGCCTCCCTCGGGGAACACGGCCAGCGCCAGGCCCGGGCCGGCCAGGCCGGGCGGCAGTTCCAGGTGCACCCCGCTCCGGCTGCGCCGGTCCACCGGCACCGTGCGCAGCGCCCTCATCGCCGCGGCCAGCAGCGGCACCCGGAACAGCTCCGCCGCCGCCACGAAGGTCAAGTCGGGCTCCACGGCCAGCAGGGCGGCAATGTCGAGGGGGCTGGAGTGATTGGCCACGAGGACCCTCATGGTTCCAGACGCCGGGCCCAGGCGGCCTGCCGCCTGGAAGGTCACGCCGGTGAGCCGGCCGACGAGGCGGGCCCAGGCGGCGGCGGTGCGTCCGGCCGACCCGGGCCGGACCTTCCCGGTCAGCGCGATGTGAGCCAGGGCCACCGGCACCGCGACAGCGGCGACCAGCCGGTTGACCATCACCCGGGCCCCGGGACCTGGGGACCCACCCGTCGGGCCCGCCGTCATGCGGCCAGGGGAAGGCCGGCGACCGGGTCGGAGCCCGACGGTGCCGCCAGCGGCGGGGACACCTGGATGATCCGCCCTAGCGACCCTTCGAGCAGCCCGAGCCCGTCCAGGCCGGGCAGGCGGTCGACCCGCCGGTCGATGCGCCGGGCCGCCTGCAGGCCTTCGGCGTGGCCGAAAAGGTACGAGGCCAGGTGCTGCGCCTCCGATACCGGCATCACACCGGTGCCGACCGGTGACCACAGGCGGCGCAGGGCGAAGCGGGTCAGCTTCCGGGCCCGCCCGCTGGCGGCCAGCCGCTTTTCCGCCTGAGAGGCGTAGAAGTCGATGTGCCGGCCCTCCTGGCGCATGATCCGGCGCAGCAGCTCCCGCAGTACCGGATGGTCGGCCCGGCGGGCCAGTTGGGCGTAGCCGGCCTGGGTGGTCCATTCGTTGATGGCGCCCCACGCCATGTGCAGGGCCACGAAGTCGCGGCCAGCCAGGGCCGATCCGGCCATCATGCCGAGGGGCCGCAACCGTTCGGCCCAACCCAGCCGTCGGCGCATCGTGGCCACCCGGTCCTGGCCGGCCGGCTCGCCGTGGGCGGCCAGCACCGATGCGATGGCCTCACCGTGCCAGAACTCCTCGTACACCCAGAATGACAAGAACGATGTCACTTCCGGGTCGGAGTGGGCTGGGCCGACCAGGAGGTCCCTGAGATAGCAGACCGTGTGGTACTCCACGTCGTGCATGAATCTCAGGCACCGCAGGGCGCCCTCGCTGAGCCGGTGGGTGCGGAACCGGCCCATGTCGAGATCGTCCCAGCGGAGCCGGTCTGTTCGGGCCTTGTAGGAAGCGATGTCGAACTCCATGGCCTGCTTCCGGACCAGCAATCGGTCCCGGACGTAAGGTCCGCAGCCCGCCGGCAATTGGGGAAAAATCCGGCAGGCGCCGATCCTGCGGGCGGGTCTGACCCCTCCGGGGTCTGCTGACCGGTCGAGTCAGCGCCGGTTCAGTGACTCGGCCAGGGCCGGCCATACGACCGGGTCGTGGCCGGGCACCAGTGTCAGCCCTTCACGGGAGGCGAGCTCCTTGAGCCGGCGGATGTTCCCGACCGTGTCGACCGGGTCGCAGCCGATGCAACCGCCGATGGGCAACTCGCCGTCGATGTTCTCGGTCAGGTCCGCGGCGTCGGCGGCGAAGATGAAGCCTCCGCCCCCGACGCGCTCGTCCAGACGGACGACGAAGCTCTGATGGCCCGGCGTGTGACCCGGGGTGAGGATCGTCGACACGCCCGGGCCGATCTCGGTGTCACCGGCGGAGAGCCGCCAGTCGATGGCCGGGTCGTCGTAGTCGACCCGGCAGAAACCGTGCCGCTCGGCGTCCTGCCAGTCGGAGAGTCCGTAATCGAGCTCGGCCTTCTGGAGGTGGACCGGCGTGGTACCGGCGAAGTGGCGGATACCTCCGGCGTGGTCGTTGTGCAGGTGGCTGACGGCGACCGCGTCGATCGACTCGACGGTCAGGCCGTGGCGGTCGAGGGCGTCGAGGAGCGGATCCCCGCCAGCGGGCAGGATCGGGGTCATCCCCGACAGGCGGTTGTGGTATCGGCGACGCAACGCCGGGTCGCTGATCAGCGCCGGGTTGTAGCCGGTGTCGAGCAGGATCCACCCGCCGTCCACCTCCACCAGCACGGCCGGGACGGGCTCGACCAGGCGCTCCGCCGGGTCGGCGCCGTGGACCGACCAGCTCCTCGGCAGGTCGCACCACCCGAGGGTGAGCAGCACGACGCGGCGAGCCCCGGCCGACGCCACCGCGGTCAACCCCCCGCCCGGTCGCCGGACGTGGGAACCCTCCACCAGCCGGCCGGGACCTGACCGGCCCGGGCGGCGAGCACCGCCGGCCAGGGGATGGCCCCGCGGCCCACGCAGGCCTCCACCTCCCAGCCCTCCTCGGCGAAGCGGAGGGCCGCCCCGCCCGGCCGGCGGCCGGCCCAGACGAGGGCGTACACGTCGTCCACACTCACGAGGCGGGCGGTGAGCACCCCGGCCGGGTCGCGCCGCTCCAGCACCGAGACCTGGCCGGGCGGGCCGTCCAGCCGCCACCGCTCCTCGTAGCCGGGCCCCCGTTCGATGAGGACGGCCCCGTCGAGCTCCACCTCGGCCCGGTCTCCGTGGCCGGAGGGACGCGCCATGGTGTCGAGGTCGTGGTTCCAGGTGACGGTGCCGTCCCGCCAGCGGGCGACCCCGCCGAAGGCCTGGGCCTCGTCGAGATGGGACAGCGGGCCGCCGTCGCCCCGGGGTTGGCGCACGTCCACGAACCAGTCCCCGGCCTGGGCCCACACCACCTGGCTCACCTCCGCCATGGGCCGCCCGGCCAGCGATCGACCCTCCCGTCGCCACACTCCCTGCAGGCACCCGGGTGAGGCGGGGGCGCCGTCGATGGCGGCGTCAGCCATGGCAGCGCCCCGCCACCGCCCGGTGGAAGGCCCGTACCGGCTCCTCGTGGGTCGCGGCCAGCGGCCCGTACCCGAAGGCCGAGGACCCGGCGGCGGTCTGGAGCCGCTCGCAGACCGCCACGTCCTCGGCGAGGAACGACCGCACGGAATCCACCAGAGCCGATCCGTCGGCGCCGGCCACCGATCTGATCCTGAGGGTCAGCCGGGTCGTGTCGGGGGTCAGTGGGACGGCGTCGTAGGTCCCGAAGTACGAGCCGGTGGTGACCAGCATCAGGTTGGGGAACAGGAGGTGGGCTCCGATCCCCTCCCGCTCGTCGACGGTGATCCACTCGAGTCCGGGATCGGGGGCGGCCGACCGGTCCTTCAGTGGCTCGATGCTCCACCAGTTGTCCGACTCCAGTTCCCACTCGAAGCTGCGGTGCTCGTACATCGACAGCGACCGGCTGTGCACGTACCACAGGTGGTAGACGTCCACGTGGTTCTCGACCAGCAGCTTCCAGTTGCAGCGGGCCGTGTACTCCACCTTGGCCACTTCGACCAGCGGCCCCGACAGGAACGCCTCCAGCCGACGATCGAGGATGCCCAGTGCCGCCGGGAGAGGCGATGCCTGGGGGTCGGGGTTGGCGAATACCATCCCGTGCCACTCGGCGGCCGCCGCCGGTTCGAGCCCCCACCGTAGGGGGTCGATGCCGGGGAACTGCTCCCCGGCCTGGGGCACCTTCCGCAGGGCGCCGCCGAGATCGTAGGACCACTGGTGGTACGGGCAGGTCATGAACCGGCCGCACCGGCCCTGCCCTTCGACCATCGGAAGACCGCGGTGACGGCAGAGGTTGTGGAAGGCCCGCACTCCGCCGGCCTCGTCACGCAGGATCACCAGGAGGCTCGACCCCACCGTGGCGGTCAGGTAGGTGCCCGGCTCCGGCAGGTCGTCGGCCGTGCCGACCAGGGCCCACGACCGGTCGAACAGGCGGCGCCGCTCGATGTCGAGGAGGGCCTCGGACGTGTACCACTCGTGGGGCGCCCAGCCGGGGTGCGGTCCGCCGGTGAAGGGCTCGGGGAGCGGTCCCGACGGCGGGTGCTCCAGGTTCGTCTGCGCTGTCATGCGAATGAAACCCTCGGGTCGGCGACCGCCTGGAGTATGTCGACGGTCGTGTTGATCAGGACGTAACCCACACCGAGCACCAGGGTGACCCCTCCGATGGCCGGGAAGTCGGCGGCCGGGATGCTCTGGGCGGTGTAGAGCCCGATACCGGGCCAGGCGAACACCGTCTCGATCACCACCACACCGGCGAACATGAGGCCGGCCTGGAGACCGGTCATGCTGAGCCCGGCGTTGAGCGAGTTGCGCAGGGCGTGGCGGATGAGGACGGCCCGCTCGCTCAGCCCCTTGGCCCGGGCGGTACGCACGAAGTCGGACCGGAGGCTGGTCACCAGGCTGGTGCGCAGCACCCGGCCGATCGAGACGGCGGGCCCCAGGGCGATGCACAGGCCGGGCAGGACGAGGTGGCGTACGGCGTCGACGAACATGGCCATCTGCCCGTGTACGAGCGTGTCGATCACGACCATCCCCGTCGGCCCCGTCGGGGCGTTCGAATAGCTGGTGTCGCCCGTGGCCGGCAGCCAGTGCAGCTTGTTGAAGAACAGCAGGATCCCGAGCAGAGCCAGCAGGAACGACGGGGCGGACGCCCCTGAGACCAGGACGAACCGCAGGACCCCCGAGCCCCGCCAGCGGCCCGCCGAGGCGACGCCGAGAAGGACTCCCAGCACCGAAGCGAGAAGCAGGCCGAACAGCGTCAGCTCGACGGTGGCCGGCAGGTACGCCCCGAGGTCGGTGGCGACGGGCCGGCGGGTGCGCAGCGACTGGCCCAGGTCCCCGGTCAGCAGACCTTTCACATAGTGGAGGTACTGGTCGATGAGGGGCCGGTCGTAGCCGAGGATGTGGCTCTCCCGGGCGATCGCCTGCTTCGACGCGTTGGCGCCCAGGTAGGCGTGCACCGGATCGGTGCGGCTCATTTTCTGCAAGATGAACACCGACGCCGACAGCACCAGGAGTATGGCCACCATGGCCAGGAGCCGCTTGCCTATGACCCTGATCATCGGTCCCCCAGCAGGTCCCTGAGCCCGTCGCCGGCCAGGTTGGCGACCAGAGCCACGATGAACACGGCCAGGGCCGGCATGACCGGCACCCACCACTCCTGCAGCAGGTACTGCAGACCCCGGGCGGCCATGGAGCCCAGCTCCGGGGCGGGGGCCGGTGCACCGAGGCCCAGGAACGACAGCGACGCCAGGGTGACGATCAGGTTTCCCACATCCAGGCTGGCCGTCACCAGCACCGCCGGCACCCCCCCGGGGAGCAGGTGGCGCCACGCCCTCCGTGACGCCCCGACCCCCGCCATCTTCGCCGCCTCGATGTGGGGCCGGGCGGCCAGCGCCTTGACCTCGGCCCGGACGATGCGGGCGTAGAACGGCCACCACACGATCCCCACCCCGATGAGGGTGTGGGTGAAGCTCGGGCCGAGGGCGGCCACCACGGCGATGGCCAGCACCGGCCCGGGCAGGGCCAGGAACACGTCGGTGAAGCGCATGAGCAGGTCGTCGACCCACCCGCCGGCCGCCCCGGCGGCCAGCCCGATGGCTCCCCCGATCACCACACCGGACGCGATCACCGCACCGGCCGCCTCCAGGCTGGAGCGCAGGCCGAACAGCACCCGGCTGAAGATGTCCTGGCCCACCTCATCGGTCCCGAAGAGGAACCCTCCGTGGCCCGGGGGCACGAACGACGTCCCGGCCGGCTGCACCGGGTTGTGGGTGGCCAGGAGCGGAGCCGCCAACGCGGCGATCACCAGCAGCAGCAGGGCGGCGATGGCCGCCAGGTCGAGGGCCGCCACCCGGCCGGTGAAGGAGCGCAGGGCCCGGACCGGTCCTGACCTCCGGAGGGGTGACGCCGAGATGAACGGTTCGGCTACAGCCATCATTGCTCCTTTCCAGGCAGGCTGGAGTTCGCTCGGGAGTCCGGGGCGGGCGCGACCACTGCGCACGCCACCATCCGCCGGTCCGGGTCCGGATACCGATCAGCGGACCGCGACCGGGGCGGACCGCCCAGAGACACGAGGGTCTGGGACCGGGTGGCGCACCCGTCGATGCGGTCGGGGCAGCGGGTGTGGAATCCGCATCCGGCCGGGGGGTCGAGGGGGTTGGCCGGCTCGCCGGATATGCGGACCCTCGACAGGCCGATATCGGGCACGGCGGCCAGGAGGGCCCGCGTGTAGGGGTGGGACGGGAGAGCGCACACGGCCTCCGCGGGGCCGGACTCCACGATCTGGCCCAGGTACATGACCGCGATGCGGTCGGCGACCATCCGGGCCGCGGCCAGGTCGTGGGTCACGAACAGCACCGCCATGTCCAGCTCCCGCCTCAGCCGGCCGATGAGGTTGAGCACCGTGGCAGCCAGCGAGACGTCGAGGGCGCTCGTCGGCTCGTCGCAGAGGAGGATGGCCGGCGGGACCACCGTCGCCCGGGCCAGAGCGGCCCTCTGGCGCTGCCCCCCCGACAGCTGTCCCGGCTTGGCCGCCGCCACCTCGGCCGGGAGACCGACGAGGGACAGAGCCTGGCGGACCCTCTCCGCCTGCTGGGCCCGGCTCAGCCCCTGGTGTCTGAGGCGCTCACCTATGAGCTCACCGATGGACAACCAGGGGGTCAGTGAGGCGCCGGCATCCTGGAAGACCATCTGGGCGGCCGCGTCACGGGAAAACTCGACGCTGCCCCCGTCGGGTTGGTACAGCCCGGCCACGGTCCGCAGCAGGGTGGACTTGCCGCATCCGCTCTCCCCGACGAGTGCCACGGCCTCGCCCCGGTCGACCTCTAGCGACACCCCGCGCAGGGCGTGGAGCCGGGCCTTCCTCCAGCCGGACCCGAGGGTGAAGGCCTTGTGTACGTCGTGGACCAGGACCGCCGGATCCCGGCCTCCGGGGCGCGGCGCCGGAGGTGGCCACGGTGGTGCCGCCTCCTCGGAGCGGGCCGGGGCGTCAGGGTCGACCGGGTGGAAGCAGGCCACCGCGCTGGCCGAGGGCGGCCCCGTCACCGCCACCAGGTCCGGGAGCGCGTTGTCGCAGTCACCGCTCCGGTAGGTGCACCGGGGGGAGAAGGGGCAGCCCGGTGGGTGGGCCCGGGGGTCGGGGGGCTCCCCCGGCAGCGTGGTCACCGGTCGGGCCCGGTCCGAACCGAGGACCAGCCGGGACCGAAGCAGGCCCCGGGTGTAGGGGTGCCGGCTGTGGTCGAAGATGGTCCCGGACGGGCCCACCTCGGCCAGGCGTCCGCCGTAGAGGACGGCTATCCGGTCGCTGATCTGGGCCGCCACGCCCAGGTCGTGGGTCACCAGGATGAAGCTCATACCCCTGCTGTCGCATAGCTGGCGGATCAGCTCGAGGATCTGGGCCTGCACCGTCACGTCCAAGGCGGTGGTCGGCTCGTCGGCGATCACCAGTGACGGCGATCCGGCAATGGCCATGGCGATCATCACCCGCTGGCGCAGGCCACCGGACAGCTCGTGGGGGTAGGCCTCCATCCGCCTCCGGGGGTCGGGGATGCCCACCGAGTCGAGGAGCTCGAGCACCGGCTCGTCCCCGCCGGCCGCCTCGGCCACCTGCCGACCGATCCGCATGGTGGGGTTGAGCGAGGTCATCGGGTCCTGGAACACCGCTCCCATGTGACGGCGCCGGATGAGCCGGCACTCCTCCGGGGCGGCGCTCACCATGTCGGTGCCCGACACGACGGCCCGCCCGGAGATGATCGGCGCCGGGCTGGTCGGCAGGAGCCCGAGCAGCGACAGCCCGAGCACGCTCTTTCCCGACCCCGACTCGCCGACCAAGCCGAGCACCTCGCCGGGGCCGATGTCGAGCGTCACACCGCGGACGGCCCTCACCATGCGGTCCCCCCGCTTGAACGACACGTGCAGGTCGTCGACGCGGGCCAGGTGACCGGAATCGGAGGGCGGGGTGCCGTCCTCCCCGGTGGTGTTTGCGTGGGGCCGGACCCGGCGCAGGACGGAGGTGACGGCCGTCATGCCTTGCCCGGCGCCTTGTAGGTGAGGTCGCCCAGCACGACCGTGTCGGCGGTCGGCAACTGGAAGTACCAGCCGGCAACCCCGGCATGGGAGACCACCACGTCCTTCACGTCGGCGATGCTGATCCACTCCCCGGAGTCGGCCACCAGCGTCCCGGCCTCGGCGTAGTCCTTCTGGATGGTGGCCGGGTCGGTGGAGTGCAACCCGGCGTCCATCAGCGCGTCGGCCTGGGGCACCGAGCCGTGCATCTCGTTGAGCGACCCGTTGGTGTTCGAGAAGATACGGATCCAGCTGTCGGGGGCGGAGTCGTCGGGGTTGACCGTCCAGACGAGCAGGTTCGGCAGCTGCGCCGCCGGGGTGCTGGCGAAGTCGAACACCTGCCCGAGCGGCACCCCGTGCACCTGGACGTTGAGGCCCTCGGCGTCGAGCTCGCTCTGGACGAACTCGGCCAGCCGCTGGTTGGTCGGATCGTCAGTGGAGTAGGCCAGGCTGATGTTCCTCGATCCGGGAGTGGCCGCCAGGGCCTTCTTGAGCGCCGCCGGGTCGTAGGTCGGGTTGTCAGCGGCCATGCCGGCGGGGAACTCCTGCACCGGGTACGCCTGGGTGGACACGGTGGCGAGCGTGTTTCCGTAGACGGCGGCGACTATGGCGGCTTTGTTGATGGCCTGCCTGAGCGCCGACCGTACGGCCGGGCTCTGGAAGATCCCGAGGTGGGGGTTGACGGCCAGCATGGCTTTCAGCTGGGCCGGGAACGCCTGCACCTCGAAGTTCTTGTTCGCCTGGAAGCTCTGGACCGCGTTGACGGGCAGGCCGTGCAGGATCATCGACAGCTGGCCGCTCTGCAGCTCGGCCTGCTGGACGCTGATGTCGGGGACGATGCTGATGTTGACCGTCGTGTAGTAGGGCTTGATCCCCCAGTAGCCGCTGTAGGCGGACAGGACGTAGTGGCTGCCAGGGACGAACTGGGTTATCCGGTACGGACCGGTGCCGGCGTCGTGGGTCTTGAGGTACTGCTGGGCCCAGTCGCCGTTGGGGCTGGCGGCGGTGACGCCGACCTCGTGGGCCTTGACCGTGGTGGGGCTCACCATCTTCGGCCCATAGGGCGAGGCCAGGTAGTCCATGAACGCGGAGACCGGGTGGTCGAGGTGGACGACGAAGGTGAGTGGATCGGGGGTCTGGGTGGAGACGACGTCGGCGAGCATGTAGGCGGGGGCCGAGTTGACCCCGGTCCGGCGGGCGAAGCTGAAGGCCGCGGCCTGCGAGTCGACCGGTGTGCCGTCGTGGAACGTCACCCCGGGGCGCAGGTGGAACGTGTAGGTCGTCCCGTCGGGGGACACGGTCCAGCTCTGGGCCAGAGCCGGGACGATCCGGGTGGACCCGTTGGCGTATCTGACCAGGCCCTCGTACAGCGAGGTGACCACGGCGTTGCCCTCGATCTCGTAGAAGACGTCGGGGTCGGGGACCTGCATGTCGGCCCCGAAGGCCAGGTTGAGGGTGTGCGAAGCCGACACGTTGAGCGCAGCCGGCGAGGCCGCAGAGCTGGTCGAGGTGCCGCCGCCGCAGGCGGTCGCACCCAGGGCTGCGGTGGCCATGACTCCGGCGAGCAGTGCCCGGCGGCGGTTCGGGAGGGGGGAGTGGAACATGTCGTTTGTGTCTCCTTGTCGGGAAATCGGTGTCAATGCCGGATCGATCCGCCGTTGGTGCAGATGGCCTGGCCGGTGACGAACCCGGCGGCGGGCCCGGCGAGGAAGACCACGAGAGCGGCCACGTCCTCGACCGTGCAGAGCCGCCCGGCCGGCACCGCGGCCACGAGGCGGGCCCGCACGTCGTCGACCGGTCGCCCGGTCAGGCGGGCTTCGGCCTCCTCCTCCGTGGCGACCATGTCGGTCTCGACGGTGCCCGGACAGACGGAGTTGACCGAGATGCCGAGCGGGCCGAGCTCCACCGCTGCGGCCTGGGTGAGGCCGACCACGGCGAACTTGGTGGCGCTGTAGCCGGCCAGGAGGGGGGCGGCCTCGAGGCCCAGGTCGGATGCGACGTTGATGATCCGGCCGCCCCGGCCGGTAGCTCCCATGGCCGCAGCCGCCGCCTGCAGCCCGTGGAAGACCCCGTAGAAATTGACCGCCACCATGCGCTCGAGGTCGGTCGTGGTGGTCTCGGTCAGTGGGGCCAGGACCGAGACCCCGGCGTTGTTCACCCAGACGTCGAGACCGCCGAGATCGCCGGTGGCGGCTGCCGCCAGACGGGCTGAGGTGTCCGGGGCGGAGACGTCGCCCTGCACGGCGACGGCACGGACACCAAGGTCGGTGACCTCCGACATGGTCTCGAGCAGGGCGGACCGGTCCCGGTTCCAGCCGAGCACCAGGTCGTGGCCGGCGGCGGCCAGGGCGGTGGCTATCCCCCGGCCCAGGCCCCGCCCAGCCCCCGTTACGACCGCGACGGTCATGTCCCCGCGACCCACCGGAAGCAGGCCAGGTGACGGGGATCGGTGCCGATCATGCGCTCGGGGTGCCACTGGACGCCGAGCACACCCGGTCCTTCCACCGCCTCGATCACCCCGTCGGGGCTCCAGGCCGTGGCCGCCAGAACCGGACCGGTGGTGGCCACCGCCTGGTGGTGGATGGAGTTGACGGCCACCGCCCCGGCCAGCGCCCGCGATGCCAGGGATGCGCCCTCGGCGGTGATGCCGTGCACCGGCGTCCCCTCCCGCTCCTCGTCCTCGTGGCCGATGTGACCGGCGGCCGGGAGGTCGCCGACCAGGGTTCCCCCCAGGGCGGCGGCCAGCAGCTGGATCCCGCGGCATATGCCGAGCACCCGCCGGCCTGCGGCCATGGCGACGCGGACCGCGGCCACCTCGACGGCGTCGCGGTCGGGGTCCAGGTCCTTCTCACCGCGCCCCCTTTCGAGGCCGTACACCTGCGGGTCGACGTCGTTGCCTCCCGTCACGATCAGGCCCGAGCAACCCCGGATCGCGTCGAGGACGGGCCCGGGGTCGGCCCCGGGGCCGGCGGCCAGCAGCAGGGGCATCCCCCCGACGGCGTGGACCGCGTCGACGTAACCCCGGTGCAGCGAATAGCGCCGCTCCGGGCTTCGGCCGATCAGGACCGCGACCTGCGGGGTCACGCCACGGCCTCCGGCTCCGGGACGGGCTCGGCCCGCTTCGGTGATCCCTGGCTGTGATCGGCCAGCGGGGGCTCCTCCACCCGGCCCCTCTCGACCCGGGCGGCGATGGCTCGCACCGTGCGCTCCAGCAGGTGCCGGCCCAGTTCGGCCGACGCCTCTGAGGGCCGACCGGTTACCCCGTTGGTGGACAGCGCCGGGGCGGTGTAGCGGAACACCAGATCCCCGGTGCGATCCGGGTCGTCGGCGTGGAGGAGCCGGTCGAGGTGCACCAGATCCGGGGCGACGGCCAGCATGAGCGCCGTCTCGCTGCGGTTGGCGTGGATGTCCTCGCCGTCGGCGACGGTCTCCGCCGCCACCTCCGGATCAGCGGACCACCAGGCGACCACGCCGCACCTGAGATCCGGCCGCTTCAGCCGGATGTGGTCGCTCGCCACCATCAACGAGGCGTGGTTGCCGAAGTGGGCGTTGACCATGAGGATCCGTCGCAGCCCGGACAGGGCCGCCCACTCGACCATCTCCCGGACCTGGGAGGCCAGCGCCTCGGGGCTGAGGGAGAACGTTCCGGGCAGCTCGAGGCCGTGACCGTAACTGCAGCCGACGGCCACCGCTGGCAGGACCACGGCACCGGTGCGGGCCGACACGGCCTCACAGATAGCGGTGGCCAGGATGGTGTCGGTCCCGGTCGGCAGGTGGGGGCCGTGCTGCTCCGTTGCGCCGACGGGGAGCAGGCCCACGTCGGTGGGGTTGGCGTCGAAGGTGGTCCCGAGCTCCGGCCAGGCCATGTCGCTCCAGCGGAGCGCGCCGGGCGTCGGGGATGGGGTGACGGCTCCTGGCATCAGAACATCGTCAGGTAGGTCGACCGTTCCCACTCGCTGACCTGCCCGTGGTAGGTGTTCCACTCGTCGAGCTTCATGTCGATGTAGGCGGTCACGAACTCGGCCGGGAACACCTGGCGGGTCAGCGGGTCGGCGTCGAACGCCTCGATGGCCTCGAGCAGGTTGCGGGGTAGGCGGGTGGCCTGGAGGTCCCCCGAGCTGGGACCGCTGCCGGCCCAGTCGTAGGTGACGTCGTCGACCGGGTCTCCCGGGTCGAGCTGGCCGGCCACCCCGTCCAGGCCGGCGGCCAGGAGGAACGCCGCAGCCAGGTACGGGTTGGCCGCCGAGTCGACGGCCCGGTTCTCCACGCAGGGCCGGTTGCGGGGCAGGCGCAGCATGCAGGACCGGTTGTTGTCCCCGTAGGCGGCCCACACCGGGGCCCAGGAGACCGTTCCGTCGGAGAGCCGGGGTTGGAGCCGCTTGTAGGAGTTGACCGTCGGATTGCAGATCGCCGCCAGGGCCGGGGCGTGCTTGAGGATGCCGGCCACGAATCCGTAGGC
>JAKAXN010000429.1 GCA_021816565.1 Actinomycetes bacterium | reverse complement strand
GGGCCAGCGGGTAGTCGATCTCGAGGACGAGTTGTTCGACCCCGAGGGAGTCAGTGAAGGCCGGGGGCTCGGCCTGTCCGGTCCCCAGGTGCTCCTGGCCACGCTCGAGCGGTCCCGCACCGGCCGCATGCGCGACATCGTCGCCACTGTCCAGAAGGAGCAGGACGAGATCATCCGGGCTCCGCTGCCCGGCATCATGGTGGTGCAGGGGGGGCCGGGTACCGGCAAGACGGCGGTGGCGCTGCACCGGGCCGCCTACCTGCTGTACACCCACCGGTTCCCCCTGGAGAGCCAGGGCGTCCTGGTGCTCGGCCCGAACCCCACGTTCCTCCGCTACATCGAGCACGTGCTGCCGTCGCTCGACGAGACCGGCGTGCACCTCTCCACCGTCAACGGCCTCTACCCGGTGACCCGGGCCACGGCTTCCGACAGCCCGGCGGTCACCAGGCTGAAGGGCGACCCCCGCATGGCCCGGGTGCTGGCCCGGGCGGTCGGCGACCGCCAGCGGCCCCTGCGCCACACCGCCGAGATCCCCTACGGCCGCCGGGTGCTGCGCATCAGCCCCCGGCTGTCGGCCGAGCTGGTCAACGCGGTCAAGCGCCGCCCCGGTCCCCACAACTCCCGGCGCCGCACCCTCGAGCAGGTGCTGTGGCGCCACCTGGCCGACCAGATGGCCGAGGAGGAGGAGCGCCGGCGTTCCGGCGCCGGTCCCGACGCCGCCGCGGAGCCGTCCAGCGCCGAGCAGGTGACCGGCGACGAGCTGGGCCGCATCCTGCGCCGGGAGCCGGCCATGGTCGAGGCCCTGGACCGGATGTGGCCGGTGCTCACCCCCGAGCAGCTCCTCCACGACCTGTTCGGGGCCCGCCCGCTGATCGAGCTGGCGTCCCAGGGGGTGCTCACCCCGGCCGAGCAGGCCATGCTCTTCCGTGACCGGGGCCGCCCCGAGGACCCGGTGGGTTGGACCGAGGCCGACATACCCCTGCTCGACGAGGCGTGGGGCATCCTCGGCACCCCCCGCAAGGCCCACCCGGACCGCCCCGAGGCCATCCGCACCTACGGCCACGTGGTGGTCGACGAGGCCCAGGACCTGTCGCCGATGCAGCTGCGTATGGTCGCCCGCCGGTCGCTGTCCGGGTCGATGACGGTGGTCGGTGACGTGGCCCAGGCCACCGGGCCGTGGTCACCGGCGTCGTGGGCCCAGGTCGTGGAGCACCTGCCGTCCCGGCGGGACTGGCACCTGATCGAGCTCACCGTCAACTACCGGACCCCCAACGAGATCATGGAGCTGGCGGCCCGGGTGCTGGAGCAGGTGGCGCCCGGCATGCGACCCCCGGAATCGGTGCGGGCGTCGGGCCGTCCGCCCCGGGTGGTCTCGGCGGCCCGGCCCGGCGGGTTCCCCCGATCGGAGCAGCTCGTCGAGTCGGTCACCTCGGCGGTGCTGGCCGGCCTGCGGGACGGACCCGGGGGGACCTCGGCGGTCATCGCGCCGCCCAGCCTGCTCGACGACGTGCTGGCCGGGCTGCGCCACGCCGGGGTGCCGTTCGGCACCGCCGGTCGGGAGGCTCTGGACCAGCAGCTGACCGTGCTGGGCGTCGACGACGCCAAGGGGCTGGAGTTCGACTCGGTGACCGTGGTGGAGCCCAACCGCATGGTCGGCGAGTCGCCCCAGGGCCTGCGGTCCCTCTACGTCGCCTTCACCCGGGCCACCCAGCGGCTCACCATCGTCCACTCCGAGCCGCTGCCCTCATCGCTGGCCGGCGTGGCCTCCCACCCGGCTTAGCCCCCACCCTCCCGGACCTCGGCCCTTCCGGCTCAGGCCCCGCCCTCCCGGGCGCCGACCGGCCCGGGGCCGCCGGCCGGTTCCCTAGACTCGGCCGGGCATGCCGCTCGCTCCCGCCTCCCGTCAAGCCCTGGCCGAACTGGTCCGAAGGACCGGTTACGAGCGCCGTCCGGAGCCGTTCCAGCTGAGCTCCGGGGGATGGAGCCGCGACTACGTCGACGGCAAGTACGCCATCGCCACGGGCGCCGCCCTGCGCCAGGCCAGCCAGGCGGTCGTGGACCTGGTGGACGGGCCCTTCGACTCGGTGGGGGGCCCAACCATGGGAGCCGACGCCCTGGCCCACGGCGTGGCCATGCTCACCGGCTGCACGTGGTTCTCGGTCCGCAAGGAGGCCAAGGGGCACGGCCGGGGCAGCTGGGTGGAAGGTGCCCGGCTGTCGCCCGGGGAGCGGGTGGTCATGGTCGAGGACGTGGTCTCCACCGGCGCTTCCCTGCTCCGGGCCGCCGACCGGGTCAGGGAGCTGGGTGTGGAGGTCGTGGCGGCCAGCGCCCTGCTCGACCGCAGCCCGGCGGTGGGCGAGCGCTTCGCCGAGGCCGGCATCGCCTGGCGGCCCCTGCTCACGTGGAGCGACCTGGGCATCGAGCCCCTCTGAGCGGGCCGTGACCGAGCCCCCCGTCCCGGGACCGAACCTTCGGCGGGTGGAGCTGGCCCCCGAGCCGGTGGAGCAGTTCCGGTCCTGGTTCGCCGTGGCGCGCGAGGCCGGTCAGCCCGAGCCGGAGGCCATGGCCCTGGCCACCTCCGGGTCCGACGGGGGACCCTCGGTCCGCTTCGTGCTCCTGCGCGGGGTCGACGAGCGGGGCTTCGTCTTCTACACCAACGGCCGGAGCCGCAAGGGTCGGGAGATGTCCGCCACCGCCCGCGCCGCGCTGGCGTTCCGGTGGTCGGTCGTCGACCGCCAGGTGCGGGTCCGGGGGCAGGTGGTACCGGTGGCTGACGCCGAGTCCGACGACTACTTCGGGGGGCGTCCCCGGGGATCGCAGATCGGGGCGTGGGCCTCCGACCAGAGCCAGCCCGTGTCCGACCGCCGGGAGTTGGAGCGCCGGGTGGCCGAGGCGGAGGCCCGCTTCGCCGACGGTCCCGTGACCCGGCCGCCGTGGTGGGGCGGCTGGCGGGTGGAGCCGGAGGAGGTGGAGTTCTGGCAGCAGGGGACCTTCCGCCTCCACGACCGGTTCGTCTACCGCCGCGACGGCGACGGCTGGTCGCTGCAGCGACTGTTCCCCTGAACGGCCGTTCCGCCCGCTTGCGGGCCCGTTGTCCGGTCGCGGCCCGGAGCCGACCAGAATGGTCGGGTGACTGACTACCCCCCGCTCGAAGTCGACCTGGCCACCTTCGCCGAGGCCCACGCCGCCGGGGCCACCGTCCTCGACGTGCGCAACCCCGACGAGTACCACGAGGCCCACGTACCCGGCGCGGTGCTGATCCCCCTCGGGGAGCTGGCGGCCCGCCAGGAGGAGATCCCCTCCGCCGACCCCCTCTACGTGATCTGCGCGGTCGGGGGGCGGAGCCTGGCTGCCACCCGGGCGCTGGTCGAAGCCGGTTACCCGGCCCTGTCGGTGGCCGGGGGTACCAACGGCTGGATCGAGCAGGGCGGCCCGGTGGTCGCCGGCGGCCAGCCCGGCTGACGCCGTCCCCTTCCCGGCGGGCGGCGTCCCGGCCGGGTCCTCAGGACCGGTCGAGGGCCTCCTCGACCCGGGCCAGGCCCCGGGCCAGGCCGCCGAGGTCGTCGCCGAGCGCATCGATGAGGTAGCGCCTGACCCCGGCCACGTGGGTTGGGGCGGCCTCGTCGAGACGCTCGGCCCCCAGCTGGGTCAGCTGGGCCATGGAGCCCCGCCCGTCGTTGGGGCACGACCGGCGGGCCACCAGCCCGGCCTTCTCCAGTGCGTCGATGCGCCGGGTCAGGCCGCTTCGCGACAGCAGCAGCAGCTCGGCCAGGTCGGACATGCGCAGACCGGCCGGGCCGGCCTCGGAGAGGTTCACCAGCACCGCGTACTCGCCCAGGTTGAGCCGGTGGGCGGCGCGCAGCTCCCGGTCGAGGCGGTCGTGGAGCCGGGACTCGACACCGAGGAGGTGGCGCCAGACCTGCTGCTCCTCGGTCGACAGCCAGCGCACCGGGGCTTCGTTGAGCGGTTCGAGAGGCTCCACCGTCATGGGTGGAAGGCTACGGGGAAGGGCGGCCTTAACGCTTGCCGACGCAACCACTTCCGCAGCCCCGGCCCTTCCCGAACCCGGTTTCATCCGGTAAGATTTGAGTCCTGGTGACTTCCCTGAAGGTCACCCTCGGAAATACCTGTCCGGGTACATCGGGAAAGACGAGGACGAGTGCCCAACAACCACGCCGCTCAGCCCGAGGAGGACCTGGTCCGCCTCTACCTGAACGA
>JAKAXN010000032.1 GCA_021816565.1 Actinomycetes bacterium | reverse complement strand
TGGGCCGGCCCAATGCAAGCCGCCGCCACCACCGGCGACACCCCGGGTCCGGGTAGCATCTGCCGTGCTCATTCGGCCCTACCGGTCCCACCGGCCCGCCGGGCAGCGGCCCCGTTGACGGCCCCCTTCCTCGACGCGTGCCGCCGCCAGCCGGCTGAGCACGTCCCGGTCTGGTTCATGCGCCAGGCCGGCCGGGCCCTCCCGGAGTACCGGGAGCTGCGCCGCCACGGCAGCATCCTCGAGTCCATCCGCTCCCCGGAGCTGGCGGCGGAGATCACCATGCAGCCGGTGCGGCGCTACGGCGTCGACGCCGCCATCCTGTTCTCCGACATAGTCGTGCCGGTCTGGGCCGTTGGCTTCGGCCTGGACGTGAAGGCCGGCGTCGGGCCGGTGGTGGAGGCCCCGTTCTCCTCGGCCGCCGATCTCGACCGGCTCCGCCCGCTCGAGCCGGAGACCGACCTGGCCTTCGTGCTGGAGACGGTGCGTCTGCTGCGGGCCGAGCTGAAGGTGCCCCTCATCGGCTTCGCCGGGGCCCCCTTCACCCTGGCCAGCTACCTGGTGGAGGGGGGGCCGTCACGCAACCACATCCGGACCAAGACCATGATGTGGCGGGAGCCGGACCTCTGGGCGCAGCTGCTCGACCGCCTGGCCGACATGGCGCTGGCCACGCTGCGGGCCCAGGTCCGGGCCGGAGCGCAGGCCGTGCAGCTGTTCGACAGCTGGGTCGGTTCGCTCTCTCCGGCCGACTACCGGCGCTCGGTGCTGCCCGCCTCCCGGAAGATCTTCGAAGGTCTGGCCGATCTGGGGGTGCCTCGCATCCACTTCGGGGTGGGCACCGGCGAGCTGCTCGAGCTGATGGCCGAGGCTGGCGCCGACGTGGTCGGCGTCGACTGGCGGGTCCCCCTCGACCGGGCCCGCCAGCGCCTCGGCACCGGTGTGGCCGTGCAGGGGAACCTGGATCCGGCGGTCGTGCTGGCCGGCTGGGACGCCACCCGGGAGGCCGCTCGGGACGTGCTGGGGCGCGGCGGCGGGCGGGGACACATCTTCAATCTGGGCCACGGCGTCTACCCCGAGAGCGACCCGGGCGTGCTCACCGAGCTGGTGGCGTTCTGCCACGAGTCCGGTCCGGTGGGATGACCTTCGCCGTAGTCGGGGGCGGGATCTCCGGCCTGGCCGCCGCCTGGAGCCTCAGTTCCCGGCCGGGCAGGCGGGTCGTCGTGTTCGAACCGGGGCGGGTGGGCGGGAAGCTGCACACGACCGACTTCGCCGGCCGCCCGGTCGACGAGGGGCCCGACGCCTTCCTGGTCCGCACCCCTGAGGCGACGGCCCTCTGCGCCGAACTGGGCCTCGACGACCTGGTCGCCCCGGCCGCCGGGCGCACGCTGCTGTGGTCCGGCGGGCGGCTCCGGCCCATCCCGGAGGGGCTGGTGCTCGGGGTGCCCGGCCGGTTGTGGCCGGTGATCCGATCCGGTCTTCTGAGCCCGGGCGGGATGGCCCGGGCCGGGATGGACCTGGTGCTGCCCCGCTCGAAGCTGGGCGACGACGTGAGCGTCGGCGCCCTCGTGTCGGGACGCTTCGGCCGCCAGGTCGCCGACCGGCTGGTCGAACCGCTGCTCGGCGGGATCCACGCCGCCCCTCTGGACGAGCTGAGCACCGAGGTCGTGGCGCCCCACGTCCTGGCCGCCGCCCGCTCGTCGCGCAGCCTCCTGCTCGGCCTGCGCCGCCCGGCCACCCCGGCGCCGGGGGGAGGGGGGCCGGTGTTCCTCGCCCCCAGGCAGGGTATGGGGAGCCTGGTCGCCGCCCTGGAGGGGGCCCTGCGCAACCGGGGGGTGGAGTTCCGCCCGGAGGCCGCCTCGCAGGTCTCGACCGACGGCGACGCGGTGACGGTGGCCAGCGGGGCGGGGCCGGGCGACCGCTTCGAGGGAGCCGTCCTGGCCGTGCCGGCCCCGGCGGCGGCCCGCCTCCTGGGCCGGGCCGCCCCGACCGGCCTGGACAGCATCGCCTTCACCTCCGTGGCGGTCCTGACGCTGACCGTGCCGGCGGAGCAGTGGGCCCCCCCGGCCGGTTACAACGGCTTCCTGGTCACCGGGGCCGAGCGCCGCCTCATGACCGCCTGCTCGTTCTTCAGCAACAAGTGGCCCAAGGAGGGTGACCCCGCGGCGGGGACCATCGTGCGGGTCTCGGCCGGCCGCTTCAACGACCGCCGGGTCGACGACCTCGACGACGGGGAGCTGACCGCCCGGCTCCTCGACGAGTTCGGCCAGGCCACCGGGGTACCGATCCGACCGGGCGAGATGCGCCTGAGCCGGTGGCCGTCCTCGTTCCCCCTGTACCGGGTGGGTCACACCGCCCTGGTGCAGGGCATCACCCGGTCGCTGGCCGTCGCCACCGACGGGAGGGTGGCGCTGGCCGGATCCAGCTACGGCGGAGCCGGGATCCCGGCGTGCATCCGCTCCGGCCGGGGAGCCGTGGAGGCGGTGCTGGCGGCGACCGGTGCCTAGAGGGGCGGCCGCGTACCGCCTGATCCCGGGCCGCCTGGTGCCGGCCGGGGGCTGGGCCTGGCTGGCACCTCCGGTGGCGGCCCTCGGGATCCTGCTCGCCCGTTCGCACCTGGCCCGGGTCGACGCCGTCCTGGTGGCCGCCGGCCTGATCGCCGTCGTCTACCTCAGGCCCCGATGGTTCCTCTTCGCCATCCCGGTCGTGTACCCGTTCCAGCTGTTCCTGCTCTCCGCCGCCTACCGGGCCGGGCTCGGGGCGTCGGTGGTGAGGGACCTCGGCTACTGGATCGAGCTGGTGGCGGTGGGTCTGGCCCTGCGCGCGGCGCGCAACCACCGGCGCCGGCCCCTCGACGCCCTCGACTGGACCGGTCTCACCTACGTGGTGGTGGTCAGCCTGTACCGGCTGGCTCCCACCCTGCTGGTGGCCGCCGGCCCGAACGGGCCGCCGACGGCGGGCACCATCTTGAACACGGCCCTGCGAAACGACGTGTTCTTCGTGGTCATGTTCCTCGTGGCCCGCCACCTGGGGGTCTCCCACCGGGACCGCCGGAGGTTCGCCCTCATCATCTTCTCCGTCGGTGTGGTGGTCTCGCTGACCGGGGCGTACGAGTACCTGGCCTCGTCTTCGTGGAATCACTTCGTGGTCCACACCCTCGGCGTGACCCACTACCAGACCGAGGTCCTGAAGACGCCGGTGCACAACCTCGAGGACGTCCGCGTCTACACCCTCACCGCCGGCCACAAGCTGCTCCGGATCGGCTCGATCTTCATCGACCAGCTCGAGTGCGCCTTCTTCCTGGTGGGGTGCCTGGCCATCGGCTGCGAGTACCTGGCGGGCAACGGGAAGCGGCGGTGGCTGGTGGCGGCCGGCACCTTCTCGGTGGCGGTAGCGCTGGTGCTGACCCAGACCCGTGACGCCATCCTGGCCGGGGCGGTGGTGGCCGCCATGGTCCTGCGGCCCCTGCCCCACCGGGACCGGCTGCGCCGGGTGCAGCTCTCGCTCCTGGCCGGCCTGACCGTGGTGCTGCTGCTACCCGTGGCGCTGGCCGTGGGACTCGGCACCCGGGCCACCGCGGCCATCAACGGCCAGGACCACTCGACGGCGGTGCACCTGACCGCCCTGGGCAAGGGCACCTCCGCCCTGCTCGACCAGCCGCTGGGCCGGGGGCTCGGCACCGGCGGCACCAACGGCACCCGCTTCGGGGTGGCCACCACGCTGACCAGCGAGGACCAGTACCTGCAGATCGGCAACGAGACGGGGATCTTCTCCCTCATCCCGTTCCTGGGTCTGACCGTCCTGATCGCCCGACGCCTGCGGCGGGTGGCCGGAGAGGGGGGGTCGTGGACCGCCGGGGCCTGGTCGGGGGCGTTCGTGGGCCTGGCCCTGGCCGGGCTCCTGCTGCAGGTGTGGCTGAGCCTGATAACCGCGGTGATCGTGTGGACCGCGGTGGGGATGGACCTGAGCCCCGAAGCGGACCGGCCGCCGAGCCGACCGGTCCCCGAACCGGTCGATGCGGGCCGCCCCGCGGCGCTGACTACAGTTGGCGGCTGACGTCATGGAACTACGGCGCTACATCCGACTACTGCTGCGACGGTGGGTGCTGATCGCCGTGACCGTGATCGTGGCCCTGGCCGTCGGATATGCGCTGGCCCCCCACCAGGCGACCACCTACAGCTCCTCGAGCACCGTGCTGGTCGGGCCCCGGTCCTACACCACCGGAGGTCCCGGCGGCGGGAACCTGCCCACCACCAACCAGGCCGCCGGGCTCAACACCCTGGTGATCACCTACTCGCACCTGGTCGACACCGCCCCGGTGGCGGCCCAGGCCATCAGGGCCACGGGCGCGCCGCGCTCGGTGGGACAGGTCCTGGCCGAGACCAGCGCCTCGGCGGTCCAGTACACCCAGCTCATCACCATCTCGGTGAAGGATCCCTCACCCCAGGTGGCCCAGGAGCTGGCCACCGGGATGGCCGACGCGTTCGTGGCCCAGGTCGGAACGGGAGCCGGGGCGACCGGCGGCCGGGGAACCGGTTCCGGCGCCGCCCCGGCCATCTCGCTCGAGTCGTTCGGGCCGGCCGGCCCGGCCGGCGCGTCGGTCGCTCCCGGGCACAAGCGGGACGTGGCCGTGGCCGGCATCTTCGGGCTGCTGGTGGCCGTCGCCCTGGCCGTCCTGGTGGAGTACCTCGATGTGACCGTCAAAGATCCCGAGGAGGCGGAGCGGCGCCTGGGGGCTCCGCTCCTGGCCACCGTGCCGGCCTTCCCGCAGCTGGGCGCGTCCCCCGCCCGCCGGGTGGAACCGGCGCCGGCCGGAGCAGAGGTCGGCTGACGAGCATGGCCCGGGCCGACACCCCTTCGTGGCAGGAGACGTTCCGGGCGGCCGGCTCCGGACTGGTCGCGGCCCTGGGCCGGGCCCCCGGCCGGGTGGCCATGGTGACCGGTGCGGCCCGGGGTGAGGGCCGCACCACGGCCTGCGCCGGGTTGGCCCGGGCCCTGGCCGAGACGGGCATGCGGGTGGTGGCGGTGGACCTGGATCTGCGCCGGCCGGATCTCCACCGGGGCCTGGGAGCGGCGAACCCGGTCGGCGCCGCCGAGGTGCTGGGCGGGCTGAAGGAGCTGCCGGAATGCCTGCAGGCGGTCACCCCCGCGCCGGGCGGCCCCACCGACGGTGTGAGCGGGGTCCGCCTCCTGCCGGCCGGCAACCCCCCGGCCGATCCGGGCCGGCTGCTGTCGGACGGCGCCCTGGCGCCGATGCTGGCGGAACTGTCCGCCGACGCCGACCTGGTCCTGGTGGACACCCCTCCCCTGCTGGCCTTCGCCGACGGCCGGCTCATCGGCGCCCACACCGACGGGGCGGTGGTCGTGGTGCAGGAACGCCGGACCCGGGCCACCGCCCTCGACGAGGTGGCGGCGGCTCTGAAGCTGTCGGGCATCCCGGCGCTCGGGGTGATCTACAACCGGGAACGCCGCTGAGCGAGCCGGCCGGCGGGGCCGGGGAGGCGGGGACCGGGACGGTCACGGTGGTCATCCCCACCCACAACCGGCGACCCTTCCTGGAGGAGGCCGTCGCCAGCGCCGTGGCCCAGGGGCCGGCCGTGGCCCGGGTGGTGGTCGTAAACGACGGGTCGGGGGACGACACCGCGAACTGGCTGGACCGCCTGGACGCCCCGCTGGTCACGGCCGTCCACGTCCACCCCGCCGGGGGAGGCGCGGCCGCCCGCAACCGGGGTTTCGACCTGTGCCGGACGCCCTACGTCATGTTCCTCGACGATGACGACGTCCTGCGCGAGGGCGCCATCGACCGCCTGGTGGCCGCTCTGGAACGCCACCCCCGGGCGGCCGGGGCGGCGGGGGCCGGCCACCGCTTCGGGGCGCCCACCGACCGGTCCCGGACCATCCATCCGAGGTGGCCCACCACCCGGCCGGTGTGGAAGGAGGTGCTGTTCTGCTGGGGCATGTACCCGGCGGCGCTCCTGTGGCGGACAGCGGTGGTGGCCGAACTGGGCGGCTGGTCCGAGGACCTGCGCCGCTTCGAGGACCGGGACCTGGTGCTGCGGGCCTACCCCCGGCCGTTCGCGCTGATCCCCGACACCGTCGCCGACCTGAGGGTGCACCCCGGTCAGGTGACCAACGTGGCCCACGAGGAGCTGGACTGGCGGCTCCGGGACGCCTTCGTGGCCGGCCTGGACCCCGCCGACCGGCGGGCGGGGGCCGCCATAGTCGCCGCCGCCCGCGGCTTCGAGGCGGCCCTTGAGTCGTACCGGCGGGGGGACCCGGCACCGCTCAAGGCGGTGCTGCGCCGGGCCCTGGCTCCCGACACCACCCTGCTGCGCTCCCCCATCCTGGCTCCCTGGCTCGCCGGCCTGGCCGTCAAGGCCCAGATACTGCCCGCCGTCCCGCCGGCGCTGGCCCGCTCGGCGCGTCGAGCGCGGCGTTCAGCCCGGCTCCGGTCTCACCAGAAGAGCACCCGGTAGCGCAGCGCGCCCCGCATCTCCCCGAGGTGGTAGGCGATCTGGGTGAGCTTGTGACCTCCGGCCTCGGGCGAGCGGGCCAGGCCGGGTCCCCGGCGCAGCACGTGCAGCCAGAAGTGGACCGCCTCGCCGGCCGGGCGGCGGCGGGCGCCGTAGCGGCGGTAGTTGCGGTACAGCACCGCCGAGGACTGGCCGTAGCCGTACATCTGGCGGACCAGCGACCGCAGATCGGACCGGAGCCGGTAGTGGACCACCGCCTCGGGGGCGAAGGCCAGGCGCCCGCCGGCGAGCTGCACCCGCCACGACAGATCCACGTCGTCGCCGCCCCGGCCGCCCACCACCTCCTCGTCGCAGCCGCCCACGGCCAGGTACAGGTCCCGCCACACGGCCAGGTTGCAACCCACCGCGAACGGCAGGAACTCGAGCTGCGTCGGTAACCGGCCGTCGGTCAGGGGCATCCTCCATGCGGCGGCCAGAGGGGTGTTGAGCCGGCCGTAGTCGACGTGGCCGCCCACCAGGTCGGCGCCACCGGCGGCCCGGACCAGGGCGTCGATCCATCCGTCACCGACCACGTCGTCGGCGTCGCAGATGAGGATCAGGTCGCCCCTGGCCTCCTCCACCCCGCGGTTGCGGGCGTAACAGGCTCCCGGCCGGGCGGTGGCGTCGACCACCCGCAGGTTCCCCAGGGCGGCTCCGTGGCGGGCGGCCAACGACAGCGTGAAGGGGTCACAGCCGTTGTCGCAGATCAGCACCTCCCACCAGCCTGGGTAGCGCTGGGCGGCCAGCGCCTCGATCTGCTCCGCCAGGTAGGGCTGGTGGCCGTGGACGGGGATCACCACCGACACCGTCGGCCGGGCCGGGCGGGGACCCGGTCGGTAGGCGTGGCCAGGTTTGGGCCCGCCCCGCCCGATGCCCGGGTGGCCGGGACCGGCTGCGGTCACCCGGAGGCAGCCGGCTTCTCGAGCAGGACCAGGTAGTCGCGCTCGTAGTAGAAGTTGCCGCTGCCCGAGCCGGCCGCCCGCTCCTCGACGATGCGCAGGCCGGCCCGCCGGCACAGCTCCCGCACCATCTCGGGGACCACGAAGTAGAAGCCCTCCACCCGGTAGACGCCCTGCGACTCGAAGCGCTTCCAGCCGTCCTCCGACGCCAGGTTGGCGGTGTGCAGGAAGGCCCGGCCGCCCGGGCGCAGGACCCGGGAGAACTCCTGCAGGTAGGACCACTGGGTGTGCAGGTCGAGGTGGACGAACACGTCGAAGGAGTAGACGAAATCGAAACGCTGGTTCAGCTCAACCGGCAGCTCGGGCCTGTCGACGACATGGAAGTGACAGTTGGGGACGCCCTGGAGGCGCCGGCGGGCCCTCTCGAGCATGAGCGGGGCCACGTCGAACGCGTGGAACTCCCCGGAGCGGGGAGCGACGAGGGAGGCAATCCGGGCCCCCCCCGTGCCGACCTCGCCGACCACCGAGTCGGCCCGGACGTGGGGGTGGATCCACTCCGAGACCACCTGCTGCACCGCCTGGGCGTCACCCCACTCGTCGCCGAGGTCCTTCAGGGATTCCACCGCGGAATCCGGCTTGCCCTCCATCTCGACGTTCCACCGCTGGAACTCCGGGTCGTCCCAGCGGGTGGCGTACCAGTCCCACAGGGACCGGTTGTAGGCGACGTTGTCCAGGGGGGAGATACCGCCCGGGACCCGGTAGGGCTCGGTGCGCTGCCACTCCCTCACCGCCTCCAGCCGGGTGGCCAACCGGGACGGGAGGCGGGAGATCACCCCGTCGGGGATGAGCAGGGTGGCCTGGCGGGCGGTGCGGCGAACGTCTGGCATCGGGCGCGACATCGACGCCAGGCTATAGTTGGCGCCCCGATGCCGCGCCACGAAGCGACCACGGCGGCGCTCGACTCGGAAGAGCAGGAATGGTGGGCGGCCAACGGCGACCTGGAAGAGGACTTCTGCTGGGTCCAGACGCCGCTGGCCCGCCGGATTCTGCGCGGCCACTACCTGAGGCAGGCTCGGCGCTTCATCGGAGGCGGCGCCCGGGTACTGGAACTGGGATGCGGGACCGGCTGGACCGGGCTGGAGCTGATCCGGGGGACCGGCAGCCGGCTCGTGGGGCTGGACAGCTCACCCGAGCAGATCGTCCGGGCCCGGTCGGCCGCTGAGGCCGCCGGGGCGGCCGGGCGGGCGGTCTACGCGGTGGCCGGTACCGCCGAGGCGGACGCGGCCATCGAGGGAGACCGCTTCGACGCGGTGGTCACGCACGCCTTCCTCCACCACCTCTCCACCCGTGAGATCGAATCGGTCCTCGACGAGTCCCGCTCCCGGCTGCGACCGGGCGGAGCTCTCGTGGTCCTCGAGCCGGTCGTGGAAGGCCCGGTCTCTGTCTCTGCGGCGCAGGGCGCAGCCGACCCGCCCGGCGGCTGGATCCGCTTCGAGCAGCGCCTCAGGTACCTGCCCCGCTGGAGCGCCGAGCACCGCCTGCGGCGGATGGGCCCCCTGGAGCTGCAGACCCGGCGCCGGCTCGAGTCCCGGCCGCTGCCCGAAGCCCCCTTCGGCCCGTCGCCGAAAGAGACGCCGTTCCGGGCCGGCGAGCTCGAGGCCGTGCTGTCGAGCGCGGGGTTCTCGGTGGTGGAGTCCTCGGCGGTGATGTGCATGAGCCACCTGGTGGCCGAGGACATCCTGCTCGCCGCCCTCTCACAGCCCCGGTTCTGGTCCGCCGTCACCGCCCCGCTCCTGGGGTTGGCCCGGGTGGCCGACCGGATGGCGCTGCGATCCGCCGCCCGGCCGCCCGGGCTCTGGGTCTTCACCCTCTACCTGTGCCGGAGGCCCCTGTGACGACGACGGTCCCGTACCTGGTGGTCGGCTCCGGCCTGACCGGGGCCGTCATAGCCCGCCACCTGATCGACGCCGGCCACGAGGTCCTGATGTTGGAGCGGCGCTCCCATCTCGGCGGCAACGTCCACGACTTCGTCCACCCGAGCGGGATACGGGTGCACACCTACGGTCCGCACTACTTCCGGACCAACAACGAGTCCATATGGAACTTCGTCACCCAGTTCGCCTCCTTCTACAGCTACGAGGCGGAGCTGGCGTCCTACGTGGACGGCCGCTACGAGCACTGGCCGGTGACGTCCGAGTACATCGACCGGACCGTCGGTCCGCACTGGCAGCCCAGCTTCTCGGGCCAGCCGGCCAACTTCGAGCAGGCCTGCCTGGCCATGATGCCCGAGCCGGTGTACCGGAAGTTCGTCAAGGGCTACACCGAGAAGCAGTGGGGGGTGCCCGCCCAGAGCCTCTCGGCGGACCTGGCCGGCCGCTTCGACGTGCGCAGCGGCACGGACCACCGGCTCAAGACCTACCCGCACCAGGGGATACCCCGGGGCGGCTACGCCGCCTTCATGGAGCGGATGCTCGACGGGGTGAAGGTGGAGCTCGGCTGCGACTACCTGCAGGTGAGGGACCGGATCGATGTCACCCGGGCCACCGTGTACACCGGCCCCATCGACGAGCTGTTCGGCTACGACCTGGGCCGGCTCGCCTACCGGGGCCAGCGGCGGGAGCACCGGTACCTCCCCGACCGGGCCGTGCACCAGCCGTACGGGCAGGTCAACAACCCGGACCCGGACGGGGGCGAGCACATCCGGACCCTCGAGTGGAAGCACATGATGGAGCCCGAGTACGACCGGGCGGGCCCCGGCACCGTGGTGACCACCGAGGTCCCCTACAGCCCCGGAGAACCGGACCACTTCGAGTACCCCTTCCCCGACGCCCGCAACGCCGAGCTCTACGCCCGCTACCGGGACCGGGTCAGGGCCATCCCGGGGCTGGTGGTGTGCGGCCGCCTGGGCGAGTACCGCTACTACGACATGGACCAGGCGATCGGCCGGGCCAACGTGGTGGCCCGGCGGATCCTCGGGTCGTGACCCGCGACCAGCCGGCGGCCATCCTGGCGGTCCCGACCGGGCTGACCCGGCCCCGGTGGTCGGTGATGATCCCCACCTACCGCTGCGCCCAATATCTGTCAACGACGCTGTCAGGGGTGCTGGCCCAGGACCCCGGCCCCGGGGCGATGCAGATAGAGGTCGTCGACGACGGCTCAGACGACCGGCCGGAGGCGGTGGTCGAGGAGATCGGGAGAGGTCGGGTGACGTTCTGGCGCCAACCCCGGAACGTCGGTATCTCGGCCAATCTGACCTCCTGCATCGCCCGGTCCACCGGGGAATACGTGCACATCCTGCACGGCGACGACCTCGCCTACCCGGGACTGTACGAGCGGGCCGGCGCGGCCCTCGACGCGGACCCTTCGCTCGACGCGCTCTTCGTGGGCGCCGAGGACGTCGACTCCGAGGGCCGGGTCTGCGACCCCCACCGGCCGCTGCGGCCGGGTCCACAGCTGCTCGACGATTTCGAGCCGGAGATGTTCGCCTGGAACCCGGTGCGGGCCCCGGCCGTGGTGGCCCGCCGCTCGTTCTACGAACGCCATGGCGGCTTCCACCCCGACCTGCGCTACTGCGCCGACTGGGACATGTGGAAGCGGATGATCACCTGCGGCCGGGTGGCGTACCTGCCGGAGGTGCTGGTCGGCTACCGGGTGCACGCCGGCTCCGACACCGCCCGGCTGGGCCGCTCACCAGCGCAGCTGAGGGAGATGATGCGCAGTGTGCGGATCAGCTACCGCTACCCGTCGCGGACGCCGACCCGACGGTGGACCCCGAACGTCTACTGGACCGTCGGGCGCTGGGCGGCCGAGGCGATGAGGCAGCCCGGTCGCTCCCGGGGACAGCGGGCCCTCGGCTATCTGCCGATCCTGGTCGAAGCGGGCGCCCGCCGGAGGCTGGACCGGGCGCTCGGCGCCCTCGGCCGGCCATGACGGTGGAGCGGGTGCTCACCGTCAACCACGCCGACACCGGGGCGGGGGGCACCGCAGTGGCCGGCTACCGGCTGCACCGGTCGCTGCTCGACCAGGGCGTCGATGCCCGCCTGATCGTCGGGCACCGGGCCGGCCACGACGAGTCGGTGGAGCAGCTGCGGGCGTGGCGCACCCTGCGCCGACCCCTGAAGGCGGCGCTGCGCCGGGCCGGGCTCAACGAGCTCGACGGGGTCTCCGCCTACACCCTGCGCCGCCACCCGGCGTTCCGGGCGGCGCAGGTGGTGCACTACCACGCCATCCACGGCGACTACTTCAGCTACCCGGCCATGGCCGGCCTCACGACCGCCAAGCCGAGCGTGCTGACCCTCCACGACATGTGGCCGCTGACCGGCCACTGCTCCTTCAGCTTCGAGTGCGACCGGTGGCGGAGCGGGTGCGGCGAGTGCCCGCACCCCGAGGTGTTCCCGGCCGTCGAGCGGGACTCGACCGCCCTGGAGTGGAAGCTGAAGGACCGGGTGTGGGCGGCCAGCAGCCTCACCGTGGTGTCACCGAGCCGGTGGCTGGCCGACGTGGCCCGCGCCAGCATGCTGGGCCGGTTCGACATCGAGGTCGTCCCCCACGGCATCGACACCTCGACGCTGCGCCCGGTAGGGCGCGGCGCGGCCCGCCAGGCGCTGGGCCTGCCCGTGGAGGGACCGGTGCTGCTGTTCGGGGCGGCCTTCGTGGCCGACCGGCGCAAGGGGCCGGACCTGTTCCTGGAGGCCCTGGCCGGCATGGCCGACGCCCGGAGGCGGTCGGTCACGGTGGCGCTCATGGGCCACTGGGGCCGCGCCCTCGGAGAGCAGATCGCCCGCCTCGGCTGCGGCGTCGCCGACCTCGGCTTCGTCGGTACCGACCGGCTCAAGGCGGTGGTCTACTCGGCGGCCGACGCGTTCGTCTTCACCAGCCGGGCGGACAACTCCCCCCTCACGATCCTGGAGAGCCTGGCCTGCGCCACGCCGGTCGTGGCATTCGACGTGGGCGGCGTGGGCGAGCTGGTCCTCGACGGGCTCAACGGGATGCTGGTCCCGGCCGAGGACCCGGGGGCGCTGTCGGCTGCCCTGGCATCGCTGCTCGAATCACCGGATCTGGCCGCCCGGCTGGGCGCGGCCGCCCGGACCCGGGTGGAGGAGGAGCACCCGGCGGCGCTGGCCGCCCGCCGGCACCTCGATCTCTACGAGTCGGTGGCCGCACGCCATGGCCGGGCCTAGCCTGCCCCGCCGGTTGCGGGCGCTGGCGGTGATACCGGTGTACGGGCACCCGGAGATGACCCACGACCTGCTGGCGGACCTGGGCCGGGAGCGGGCCGCCTGCGACGTGGTGGTGGTGGACAACAAGGGGGACTACCGGCCGGCCGGCACCGAGACGGTGCTGCGGCCCGGGCGGAACCTGGGGTGGGCCGGCGGCATCAACCACGGCTCGCAGGTGGCCGGCGCCGGGTACGGGCACCTGATGTGGCTCAACAACGACACCAGGCTCAGCCGGGGGTTCGTCCGCGGCCTCCTCGAGGCCGCGGTCGTCACCGGGGCCGGGGTGGCGTCGCCCTTCTACGACTGCCACTGGATCCACCAGCGGGACCTGTCCGGACCGGTCGACCGCTACCGCCCCACCCGCAAGCACTACCGGGCCCCCTTCGTGGACGGCACCTGCATGCTGGTGTCACGCCGGGCCGTGCGACGCATCGGGCTGCTCGACGACGAGACCTTCGCCCCCCTCGGCTGGGGCGCCGAGATCGACTACTGCCTGCGGGCCCGCGACGCCGGCCTGCCGGTGGTCGCGACCCGCCAGGCCTTCCTGCGCCACCTGCGGGCGGTGACCGCTCTGGACGTGTTCGCCGGGCGCTTCGAGCAGTACACCGACGAGGCCTACCCCCGGTCGCTGGAGGGGATGGAGCACAAGTGGGGTCCGGACTGGATGAGGAGGGCCGGTATCGACCCGACCAGCTTCCAGACCGGGCCCATCCCCGAGTCGGAGCGGATCTACGCCCTCCCGGTGCCCGGCTGGCCGGCGGCCCGGAGGGTCATCCGCCGGGCGGTCCGGGGTCCGGGGCTGCGCTCAGGGGCGGGGGGCTGACGTCCAGCTGGCCGGCAGGAACGTGGCGCCGAACGCCGGGTTCCATTCGGCGCCGCGTACCTCGAAGTGGAGCTGCCGGGCGTCGTCGAAGACAGGGGCCCGGCGGTCGGCGAAGAACACCACCCCGAGGATGTACTCCCCCGGCTGGAACGGCACCGATTCCAGCCGGCACTCCACGGTGCTCACCCCGGCGGGGAATCCGGGCCCGGGGCCGTCCGACGCCGCGGCCCCCAGGATGGTCTCGTCGGGGGTGGCGACGAGCACCATGATCCGGCCCTGCGGCTGGTCCGAGTCCAGGCGCAGCTCCACGCTGACCCCGAGCGGGTCTCCCGGCCCGATGGCCGGGGGCGAGACCTCGATGGTCCCGAACACACCGGCGGCCGGGCCCGCCGGGCCATCGGCGCCGGCCTGCTGGCGCTCGTAGGCGGCCAGGACGTCGGCCGGGGTGCCGTGGCTGCGGACGGTCCCGCCGACCAGCAGCATGGCCGAGTCGCACAGCTGCGGCAGGGTCCACAGGGCGTGGGTGACGTAGAGCAGGGCGGCCCCGCTGGCCCGCAGCTCGGCGATGCGCCGGTGGCACTTGCGCTGGAACGCGGCGTCCCCGACGGCCAGTACCTCGTCGAGGATGATCAGCTCGGCGTCGAGGTGGGACGCCACCGCGAAGCCGAGGCGGGCCAGCATCCCGGAGCTGTAGCGCTTGACCGGGGTGTCCAGGTAGCTGCCGATGTCGGCGAACTCCACGATCTGGTCGAAGCGCCGGCGCAGGTCGCGCGGCCCCATTCCGAGCACCGCGGCGCTGAAGTACACGTTCTCCCGGCCGGTCATGTCCGGGTGGAAGCCGGCGCCCAGCTCGATCAGGGAGGTGGACCGCCCGGACACTGCGATCTCCCCGCAGGTGGGGGCGATGACGTGGGCCACCAGCTTGAGCAGGGTGGACTTGCCGGCCCCGTTGGGGCCCACGATGCCGAGACTCTGGCCCGGGCCCAGCTCGAACGACACGTCCCGCAGGGCCCACTGGACGTCGCCCCCGCCGGCCTCCCCCATCCGGCCCGGGATGAGGGCCCGGGCGTTGACCCGCTCCCGACCCCGCCGGTAGCGCTTGCCGACGCCGGAGAACGAGACCGTGGCCGTCACAGGAGGTCCGTCACAGGAGATCGGGGAGGCGGTCCTCGACGGTGGCGCTGTAGCCGACCGCCGCCACCAGGGCGACCAGGCAGGCGGCCACCGCAGCGGCGGTGACCCCGGCCCCGGGCCAGCGTCCCCCGGCCACGGCGGCCCGCAGCGCGCCGACCAGCTGGGCCATGGGGTTGTAGGTGAACACCCAGCTCCACCGCCCGTGCACCTCGGTGCGGGGGTACATGATCGGGGTGGCGATGAACAGCAGCTGCAGGAGCAGCGGCAGGGCGAAGCGGATGTCGCGCACGAAGGCGCCGAACAGCGACGCCACCACGGCCAGAGCGGCGGTGCCGAGCACCAGCGCTGCGTACAGCGGGATCAGGGCCAGGGTCGCCAGGTACAGGTGGCCGGACGTGACGACCTGCAGGATCAGCAGGATCGCCGTGCTGAGCCCCAGGTCCACCACCACCACGCCGCACGCCGCCAGCGGTATGACCGCCCGGGGGAAATACACCTGGCGGATGACCGGGGCGGCGTTGGCCAGCGACGGCATGCTCCAGGAGACGGCGTTGGAGAAGAACGCCCACGGGGCCAGGCCGCAGTAGGCGAACACCAGGTAGCTGCCCTGCTGGGGCCGCACGTGCAGCACCTTCACGAACACCACCCCGTACACGGCCAGCAGGAGCGCCGGCTGCAGCACCGACCAGGCCAGGCCGAGAGCGCTCTGGCGGTAGCGGACCACGAAATCCCGCTTGACCCACTGGAGCAGCAGCCACCGTGACATCCACACCGCCGGCAGGGCCCGGCCCGGCGGGCGGGCGGGGGCTGCACCGGGGGTCCGTCGCTCCCGGGTCGCAGCCCCCTCTAGCGAGACTTCCGCCAAAACACGCCCGTCCAGTCGATCTCGGTGATCGGGTCGTCGATGCCCCGCTGGCGCCGGAAGTCGGCCACCGCGTCCCGGCAGGCCGGTATGTGGTAGTCGTCGACGATCACCCACCCGCCCACCGACAGGCCGTCGTAGAGGTTGGTCAGGCCGTCCATGGTCGACTCGTACATGTCCCCGTCGAGGCGGATCACCGACCACTGGTGGCCGGCCAGCGCCGGCAAGGTGTCTCGGAACCAGCCCTCCACGAACACCACCCGGTCGTCGAGCAGCCCGAAGCGCCGGAAGTGGTCCCGGACCCGGTCCACCCCGACCGCCAGGTCGGCGTGAAGGTGCAGTTCCATCCCCCGGTCCCCGGGGTAGCGGTCGGGGTCCGGGGCCGGCAGACCCTGGAACGAGTCCGCCACGTAGACCCTCCGGTGGGAGTCGCCCAGCGCCTCCAGCAGGCCCCGCATGAAGATCGTGCTCCCGCCCCGCCACACCCCGGTCTCGATCAGGTCCCCGGGCACCCCGTTGGCGACGACGTCACGCACGCAGGCCTCGAGGTTGTCCATCCGGGGCCGGCCGATCATCGACATCACGCCGGGGGGCAGGAACGACGCGAACAGCGATCCATCGGCCACCTGCTCGAGATCGACGGTCACCGGGCGAGCCAGAACCGAACCACCGCGGCGGGCCAGCAGGCGGGCCACGGTGGCGCGCAGGGGGCCTGCGCCGTCACGAACCGGTACGTAGTAGGTGGCCGGGCCCAGGTTGGCCCCGATCAGGGTGCGCTTCAGCAGCTCCACATAGGCCTCGGCCATGCCGGGCGCCGGCTCGGGCATCGCTCAGGCCCCCGACCGGCGGTAGGTGTACACGTCCTGGTGATGGTTCCAGCCGGCGATCCAGGTCGCCATGTGGCTGAGGCCGGGGACGGCGTCGGCGGTGGAGCGCACCCACGCCGGCGTGCTCAGCGACACCCCGTAGGACGGCTGGCCCGGGTACGGCGCGTAGCCGAAGCCGTCCCCGGCCCAACCGCCCAGCAGGGCGGCCCGCTCCGCCGGGTCCACGCGGTAGGCGCCCCGGATCAGCCGCTGGTGGTGCTCCTGTCCGTGGGTGGTGAAGATCAGGCATCCACCGGGCCGCAGGGACCCGGCCAGGGCGGTGAGGGTGGGGGCCCAGCGGTCCCGGTCGAGGTGGGTGAGCAGCGACCCGACCCATACCGCGTCGAAGGGGCCGGGCAGGCGCACCTCCTCGAGAAGCTCCGAGCTGTAGACGCCCTCGGCGCCGTAGGACCGGGCGCACCAGTCGACGCCGCCCCGGTCCAGGTCGCAGGCCACCAGGCGGGCGGCGGGCCACTCGGCCCGCACCCAGCGCAGCACCCGGCCGTGCCCGCACGGCAGGTCCAGGACCGATTGCGGCTCGGTGACCCCGACCAGAAGCAGGGACTGCCTGATCAGGCTGAGGGCATCGGCTCCCACGGCGAAGTAGCTGAGGGCGCTGAGGCCGTCGTACATGGCGTCGTCGGGCGAGATGCGGGTGGACAGGGCCGGCTTGCGCCGGCGCATCCACCGTCCGGCGGCATACGCCGCGGCGGCGCGCGCCGCGCCCTGGCGGGTCAGGGCCCTTCCCACATCTGTCACCTGGGCGGTCACAGGGCTTCTCCCCCGGCGCCGCCGCCGACCCGCGCCGGGTCGTAGCGCCCGATGAAGGCGGCCACGTCGGTGGAGCACAGCTCGGGGGCCCTCTGCTTCACCAGCTCCTCGGGCCAGTCCCACCAGGCGATGCGCAGCAGGGCCTCCACCGTGTCGTCGTCGAAACGCCGGCCCACCTCCACCGCCGGGTTGCCGGCCACGATGGCGTAGGGCCGGACGTCGCCGTAGACGACGGAGTACGCCCCCACCACCGCCCCGGCCCCGATGGTGGCCTCGCCCACCACCCTGGTCCCCCGGGTGATCCAGGTGTCACCGCCGACCACCGTCCGGCGGACCCCGGCCCGGCGGGGGTCGGGCCCGCCCTGGACCCGCTGGGCCACCCGGGCCGGGTCGGCGAGGGGGTCGGGGAAGAGAAACTCGGTGTCGTAGGAGATGGAGGCGAACGGGCCGACCTCGACCGCCACCTCGGTGTCGCCCTCGGCCCGCACGACGGGCTCGAAGTAGGAGGCCCGGCCCATGGTGATCGGCTGCGGTCGCGTCGGGGGCTCCCGCAGGGCCGGGAAGCCGGGGAGGGCCTCGCCACCGATGCGGGCGGCGGCGGCGTGCAGGAGCCGGGCGGCCCTCGTCCTGGCGCCGGCCAGGGACGGGGTCACCGGCCCGGCCGGCGCGTCGGCCGGTGAGCGGGAGCCGATGACTGCGGCGGGGTGGCCGGCCACCACCTGGCCGGGGCTGACGTCGCGGGTGACGACCGAGTAAGGGAGGACAACGGCTCCATCTCCAATGGTGAGCCCCGACAGTATCCGAGCCCCCCTTCCGATCACTACGTCCGAGCCGACCCGGATGTCGCCCTTGGACCACGGGTTGCCGTCCCGGTACGCCCCGGGCAGGTCGAACACCTCCCGGATGGCGAAGGTGCTGACCCAGTCCGCCCGGTGGTTGCCCCCCAGCATGACCTCGACGTCCCCGCCGATCACCGACCGGCCACCCACGGTCAGGCGGGTGCTGTCGCCCCGGTGGACCAGGACGTGGGGGCGGCCCTGCACGGCCGGACCGGGCCGGTAGAAACGCGGCGTACCGGCTCCGTCGCCGGTGTACTCCGCCGGCCGTCCCGGCCTCGGCTGGCGTGCTCTACCCCCCATCGGCGTCGCCTCCAGACGCTAGTTTCTCGGCCGGAGGTCGGCCACCAAAGTTCCGGTTATGCCCACAAACCCGAAGCGGCTCATAGAGGAGCGTATCCTGGCCGCCGAGTGGTCCCGGAGAGGGGGGCCGCCGGCGGGCGACGACTGGTTCGCCGAGTTGGCGGATCTGCCGCCACTTTCGGTCGTGGCCGACCGGGCGTTCCCGTCCTGGGTCCTGGAGCGGCGGCTCCGCTTCTGGGACGCGCTCGGGCACCGCCCGGGTCCGGGCCCGCTCCGCGACGGGCTGGCCGGGCCTCCGATGCCGGGGCTGGGAGCGGAGGATCACGCCGCCTGGGTGTACGGCTCAGCCGGCGTGGAGACCGATGACCCCTTCGTGGCCGGGCTGGCCCGATCCCTCGGGCGGCCCTGCAGCGGGCCACCGGCCGGACCCGACGACCGGAACCGCCTCGAGGGGTTCTTCACCCGCTGGGCCGGGCCTCCGGGGACTCCGGTGGCGACGGTCCCGCCGGCCTACAGCCGGCTGGAGGCGGCCACGGTGGCCGGCGACCGCTGGTTCGGCCGGCGCGGGCCGGGAGCGGGTTGGGAGAGGCTCCACGGGACCGTGGCCTGGGCCGGGCGGATGAAGCGGCGCGTCAGGCCGTGAGCGACGCGTTGGAGCCGCCCGGCGGCCTGGCGTTCCCGCCGCCCGGCCCCGATCCAGCGGTGACGCTCATCATGGTGGTCTACGGGGGCTACCGCACGGCTCTCGGGTCGCTGCGGGACCTGCAGGCGGCCGGCGGCGAGGGCTACGAGATGATCGTGGTGGACAACGCCTCCCCCGACGGCGCCGGCCGCCGCCTGCGGCAGGTGGTGGAGGGGGCGGAGTTCGTGATGAGCGAGCGGAACCTGGGGTACGGGCCGGCGGTCAACCTGGCCGCCCTGCGGGCCCGGGGCCGATACCTCGGGATCCTCAACTCCGACATCAGCCCGGTGCCGGGCTGGCTGGATCCGCTGGTCCACGCCCTCGACGCCGACCCGGTAGCGGGGGCTGCCACCCCCGTGTACCTGGGCCCCGACGGATCGGTGCAGGAGGCCGGCGGCCTGCTCGACTGCGACGGATACGGGTACGGGTACGGCGACCGGCTGGCGCCCGGGGCGGCCGAGGTGGGCTTCGCCCGCTACGTGGACTACGGCTCGGCCGCGGCGCTGCTCGTACGACGCCGGGCGTTCGAAGCCGTCGGGGGCTTCGACGCCCGTTACGGGCTCGGCTACTACGAGGACGCCGACCTCAGCTTCGCCATGCGGGAGATGGGGTACCTGACCGTGCTGGAGCCCCGCTCGCGGGTGGTCCACCACGGCCAGGGCAGCTTCACCACCCGGGACCGGGCCCGCCAAGCCGGCCGTAACCGCCGGCTGTTTGCCGACCGCTTCGCCGGGCAGCTGGCCGGTCGGCCCCGCCTCAGCCGGCCCCCCTACGACCCGCACCGGGAGCTGATCGTGCGGGACTGGTGGGCCCCGGAGCGGTTCCTGGTCGTGGACCCCGACGGCTCCCTCGGCCCTCTGGCAGCGCGGATCGCCCAGCTGCGCCCCCTGGACCGGGTCACCCACCTGGCGCTCCGGCCGACCCCCCCGGGGGCGGGGCCGCCCGGCCGGTTCGTGGAGGCCGGCCCGGGCGCCGCCGGGGCGGTCCCGGCCTGGCTGGGCGCCCGGAGAAACCACTACAGCGTGGTGGTGGGCGGGTCAGCGGCGCCGGGCCCGGTGCGGGCCGCCCTGGCCCGGACCCAGCCGCAGGCGGTGGGCGCCCCGGTCCAGCCCGGTGACCACGCCGCTCGGGCGGTGCTGGCGGCGGCGGGGCTGGAGAGCCGGTGAGCCGCAGTACGGGCCCGGCCGGGCACTACCCTGCCGGGCGATGATCAGGGTGGCCATCGACGGGCGGCGGCTTCAGGACCGGCCGCTCACCGGGGTGGGCCGGGCCCTGGCCGGCATGCTGCCCCACCTGGCCACCCGGGCCGAGGTCACCGTGCTGACCGACCGCCGCCGCCCGGCCCCGCCCGCCCCCGGGTGCTCGGTCGTCCCGCTGGCCGGCCTGGGCCCGCTGCCGGAGACGGCCTGGCTGCAGGGCAGCGCCGGGGCGTGGATGCGAGGCCGGTCCGACCTGGTGTTCCACGGAACGTTCAACGCCCTGCCGCTGGTCTCGGCGGCCCGGTCGGTGGTCAGCATCTACGACCTGTCGTGGGAGCACCACCCGGAGGACCTGGGCCGGGGGAAGCGGGCGCTGTTCGCGGCGCAGGCCCGCTGGGCGGCCCGCCACGCCGATGTGGTCGTCACCGTGTCGCAATACACCGCCCGGGCATTGGCGGACACGTACGGCGTGCATCCGGACCGCCTGTGCGTGGTCCCCATCGCCGTGCCCGCCGGGTTCTCCCCGGCCCGGCGGGACGAGGCCGGCCCGGTGCTCGCCCGGTTGGGGGTCCACGGACCGTACGTGGTGGCGGTGGGCGGGGCCCGGCGCCGGGGACTGGCGGTGGCCGTGCAGGCGTGGCGCGACGCCACCGCCGGCCTGGGCCGGGACCGGCCACAGCTGGTGGTGGTGGGCCGGGAAGCCCCCCCGGACGGCGCCGGTCCCGGGGTGGTCCACGCCGGGGCTCTCGACGACCTCGACTGGGCCCGGGTGCTGGCCGGGGCCGAGGTGTTCGTCTACCCCACCCGGTTCGAGGGCTTCGGCATGCCGGCCCTCGAGGCCGCGGCATCGGGCACGCCGGTGGTGTGCGCCCCGGTGGCGTCGCTGCCGGAGGTGCTCGGACCGGCCGCCGAATGGGCCTCGGCCCCCACCGCCGGGGCCATGGCCGCGGTCCTGGGGCCGCTGATGGGTGACCCCGGCCGGCGCCGGCAGCTCGCGCAGGCGGGACTGGAACGGGCCGCCGCCGTCCCCGGCTGGGAGGCCATCGCCTCCGACACCGTCGGGGCCTACGAGCGGGCCGCCGCTTGACCGGGTCGACCGCTGCTCACGGGCCCGGCCCGGACCTGTCGGTGGTGATCGTCACCTGGAACAGCGCCCGGGTGGTCGCCGGCTGCATCGGGTCCATCCGCTCCAGCGCCGGCGACCCCGAACCGGAGCTGATAGTCGTGGACAACCACTCGGCCGATGACACCGTGGCCCGGGTGCGGGCCGCGGCCCCCGGCGCCCGGATCGTCGCCAACCGGCACAACCGGGGTCTGGCGGCGGCCAACAACCAGGGCCTGGCCGCCGCCGGTGGCCGCCACATCCTGATCTGCAACCCCGACGTGATCTTCGGGCCGGGACCCATCGCCGAGATGCTGGCCGT
>JAKAXN010000428.1 GCA_021816565.1 Actinomycetes bacterium | reverse complement strand
TTCCGATCTCGGAGTCGACGGTCTGCACCCGGGCCGACCCGTCCACGTGCACCACCGCCGGGATGCGGTCCTGCCAGGCCGGCCGGACCCGGTGGGTGAAGAGCATGTACGGGCTGGGGTCGGGGCCGTCGAATATCTCCGAGGCCCGCTCGGCCACCACCATGGGTGCCACCGGCCGGAACTGCTCCCGACCTTTTATGCAGTTGAGCCGCTGCAGGTTGGCCTCCTCTCCGGCGTTGGCCAGCAGGCTGCGGTGACCCAGGGCCCGGGGGCCGTACTCGCTGCGACCCTGGAACCACGCCACCACGCCGTTGGCGGCGATCACCTCGGCCACCGTGGCGGCCAGGTCGGTGGGCCGCTCGTAGGGGACTGCGGCCTCGCCCAGCCACGCCTCCAGTTCGTCGTCGGACCAGTCCCGCCCCAGGGCCGCGGTGTCCATGCCGATGATCCGGTCGCCCAGCCGGTGGGCCTCGTAGAGCGCCGCTCCGAGGGCCGTGCCGGAGTCCCCGGCGGCCGGCTGCACCCAGATCCGCTCGAACGGGCTCTCCTCGGCCAGGCGGGAGTTGGCCACGCAGTTGAGGGCCACCCCGCCCGCCATGGTGAGGTCCCGGCCGCCGGTCTGGTCGTGCAGCCAGGCGGCCAGTTCCAGCAGGACCTCCTCCAGCCGGATCTGCACCGTGGCCGCCAGGTCGGCGTGGTCGGCGGTCCACTCCTCGCGACCCGACCGCCTCTTCACGAACGACCCCCAGTCGATGGGGGCCACCTCGAAACCGCCGTCGCCGGTGGCGCGGATGAGATCCCGGAACTCCCGCAGGTGCGCCGGCGTCCCGTACGACGCCATGGCCATCACCTTGTACTCGTCCGAGGAGCGGCGGAAGCCCAGGTGCTCGGTCGCCTCCTCGTACATGAGGCCCAGCGAGTGGGGCAGGTTCTGGGCGTGCAGCACCGACAGGTCGCCGTCGGTCGCCCGCCCGGCCAGGTGCGAGGCCACCTCCCCCCGGCCGTCCAGCACGAGGACGCTCGAGTCCGGCCACGGGGCCGCCAGGTAGGCCGACGCCGCGTGGGCGACGTGGTGGGGGACGAAGCGCACCCGGGCCGGGTCGAGCCCGGGCAGGGCGCTGCGCAGGAACGACGGGGCCCGCAGCGCGTAGAGGGTCCGCAGCGGCTCCCAGTCGTCAACGGTGAGGTCCCCGTCGGGGGCGGGCACGAGGGTCGGCTCGTAGGAGTAGGCGACGGCATCGAGGTCCTCGGGCCGCAGCCCGGCCCGCTCCAGGCACCAGCGGGCCGCCGCCTCGGGCAGCTCCCACGTGGAGAACGGCACCGCCGGCTTGCCGTGCTTGCGCCGGCTGAAGCGCTCCTCCTCGGCGGCCGCGACCACCCGCCCGTCGACCACCACGGCCGCGGCCGGATCGTGGAACACCGCGTTGACGCCCAGAACGTTGGCCAACGATCCTCCTTCTGAGTAGGACCTGTGACTGCCCCGTCGGAACACCCGGGAAACCACACGCAGAAAACAACGTGGATGTCGTTCGCCGCCCGGGCGGTGGCGCGGTGCCGGCCCGGATCCCTGGGTAGTACGTCGCCGTGCCAGACGTGTTCGCCATGCTCGAGTCCGACCACCGCCGGATCACCGCGGTGCTCGACCAGATCGACAGGGAGCGGCCCGGCCTGGACCGTACCGGCCGGCGGCTGCTGCTCGACCGCCTCATCGCCGCCGAGTCCCGTCACGAGGCCGGCGAGGAGATGGCCTTCTGGCCGGCCGTGGGCCGGCTGGACGGCGGGGCCGAGTTGGTCGCGGAGGGCCGCCGCCAGGAGGGCGACGCCCGATACGTGATCGACGCCCTGCGCTTCTCGCAGCCGGGCCCCGAGCTCGACGACCACCTGGGCGCAGCGGCGGCCCTGATCCGCCGGCACATCGACTTCGAGGAGCAGGAGGTGTGGCCGCTGGTTCGCCGGGCCGGCGGGCCGCTGGAGGCCCGGCTTCTCGGCTGGCGCTACCGGATGGCCAGGACCGTGGCGCCGACCAGGCCCCATCCCCACGGCCCCGAGGGGGTCCTCGGCCTGGCCACCGTGGGAGCCGCGGCAGCCGCCGCCGACCGGCTCCGGGACCGCATGGGCGGGAGGGCCCGGCGGCTGGCCGGGCCGTTGGGGCCCCCGGGCCACGGGACCGACGACGGGCTGGACCTGCTGGCGGCCGATCACCGTGGCCTGGAGGAGATGATGCACCGGCTCGAGGCCGCGGAGTGGCCGGACCCCGGCGACGTGGCTGACCTGGTGCGCGGCGTTTCAATGCACGACGCCATCGAGCGCGAGCACCTCTACCCGCTGGTCCGCCACCGGGTGGCGTCGGGCAACGACGTGTACGACCACTCGCTGGCCGAGCACGGCCGCATCTCGGCAGCCCTGTCGGAGGTGGACCGCCGGCCGCCGGGTGACCGGCACCGCCGGGACGAGGTGGAGCGGGCGGTCACGCTGATCCGCACCCATGTGGCCGAGGAGGAGGGTTCGGTGTTCCCGGCCCTGCGGGCCCGGCTGAGCCCGCAGGAGCTGGCGGAGCTGGGTTCCCGCCTGGAGACGGCCCGCCGACGGGCGCCGACCCGGCCCCATCCCCACGTGGCCGGGGCCGGGCTCGGGGCCCGGCTGTCCCGGATGGTCGCCGGGCCCCTCGACCGGGCCCGCGACACCGTCACCCGCCGCCGTTGAGCGGGGGCGCCCGGGTGGCGGTGGTGATGATCACCAGGGACCGCCGCGCCCAGCTGATGCGGTCGCTCGACCGGCTGACCGCGCTGCCGGAGGATCCGATGGTGGTGGTGGTGGACAACGGGTCCCGGGACGCCACGCCGTCCGCCGTCCGCCGGTCGCACCCCGGGGTGCGCGTCCTGCCGCTGGCCGCCAACGCCGGGGTGGCCGGACGCAATTTGGGATTGCAGTGGGCCAACAGCCAGTACGTGGCCTTCGCCGACGACGACTCGTGGTGGCGGCCCGGCTCCCTCGCCGCGGCGGTCGAGGTGATGGAGGGCGACCCGGGCGTGGCCCTGGTCGCCGGGCGTATCGTGGTCGGGCCGGGGGAGCGCCCCGATCCCGTGAGCGAGGCCATGGCCGCAGGGCCCCTCGGCCCCGACCTGGCCCCGGCGGCCGGGCGGAGGAGGGCGGTGGCCGGCTGCCTGGCCTGCGCCTGCGTGGTGCGCCGCCGGGCCTTCCTGGCCGCGGGAGGGTTCCCGGCCGACTTCACCATCGGCGGCGAGGAGCAGACCCTGGTGTGGGATCTGTGGGCCGCCGGGTGGCGGGCGGTGTACGTCCCGGCCGCCGTCGCCGTGCACCACCCGGCCGGGGCCCCCGACTCCCGGGCCGGCCGCCACCGCCTGGTCGCCCGCAACGACCTGTGGGCCGCCTGGAGCCGCCTGCCTGCGGCCTCGGCGCTCACCCGCACCGCCGCTGTCATGAAGAGGGCCGGCCGTGACCCGGCTCAGTGGCGGGGGGTGGCCGAAGCCTTCGGCCGGGCCGGCTGGGCCCTGTCCCGGCGCGCCCCGGTGCCGGCCCGGGTGGACCGGATCCGGCAGCTGCTGACCTGAGCCGGCTCCGCCGCCGGCCCCGGTCCGGCCCGCCCGCCGACGCCGGGTCCCTCAGCCGGCGGCCTGGCCCAGCGCCGAATAGACGAACTGCAGGGCGTCGGCCCCGGCCACCGCCCCCAGCACCGAGCACACCGTGCGCGTCGCCCGGGGACAGGCCAGCATGGCGAACATGCCCACGGTGGCCAGCCACACCGAGATGCAGAACGGGCAGCTGACCAGCTCGCCCACCGCGTGGCGGGGCCCGGTGCCGGTCACCTCCTCGTTGACCTCCCCGTGGCCGGCCGGCTCCTTGTATTCGGTGAAGGGAGCCCGCACCACGGCGGTGACCGAGTCCTTGGTGATGAGCCGGCTGGCCCGGAACACCCCGACGGTCAGCAGGGCCAGGTCGGCCGCCGGGATGCGCTCCGGTACCCGGATCCGCCGGGCCCGGCCCACCAGGACCATGGACACCACCGCTGACAGGTAGGCGGTCAGGAGGCCGGCGTAGGAGCCGAGCGGCCGCTCCGTCCCGTGGGCGTAGCGCCGCTCCCACTCGTTCAATTCGGTCGTCAGGGCGTCGGCCCGGCTTCGGTCCACCATCTCCCTGGGTTTCTCCCCAACCGGCCCGGCGTGTAACCGGGCGGCTCCCACCCGCCGGGTGCCGGACGAGTCAGGCCTCGCCG
>JAKAXN010000427.1 GCA_021816565.1 Actinomycetes bacterium | reverse complement strand
GGGTGGGGCTCAGGCCGGGGAGCCCGACGGCTGCCCCTGCCAGGTGCGGCCGGCGATGACCGCCTCCTTGGGCACCTGGCGGTTCCACTGGTCGACGTGCACCACGGTGGGCTGGTAGCCGTCCAGCTCGGCCGCCTCGTAGTCGGCATAGGTGATGATGATCACCTTGTCACCGGGGTGGACCAGGCGGGCGGCCGCCCCGTTGAGGCACACCTGGCCGGGCTGGCCGAGGATGGCGTAGGTCTCGAAGCGGGCACCGTTGTCGATGTCGAGCACCGCGACCTGCTCGTTCTCGAGGATGTCGGCGGCTTCCATCAGCTCGGGGCCCAGGCTGATCGAGCCGATGTAGTTGAGGTCGGCCTCGGTGACGGTGGCCCGGTGGATCTTGGACTTCAGCATGCGGCGACGCACGAGAATCGGTCTCCTTCTGAGGGGCTCGGCGGGTCAGATATCGGTCGGCGCGGGCGGGTTGGCCGCCACGTTGTCTATTAGGCGGGCCCGGCCCAGATGGGCGGCCATGAACAGGCGCACCTCCCCGGCGATGCGATCCGGCCGGGTCAGGGTCGCCGGGTCGGCCACCTCGGCGTAGTCGAGGCGGAACTGCGGGTGGGCGGCCAGCGAGTCGGCCATGATCTGCACCGCCCGGTCCGGGTCGGCGAGGCGGTCGTCCTCGATGGCCCGCTTGGCGGCCAGCAGGGAGTAGTACAGCCGGGGGGCCACCGACCGCTCGGTGTCGGTGAGGTAGGCGTTGCGGCTTGACAGGGCCAGGCCGTCGGCGTCGCGCACCGTCGGGCAGCCGATCACCTCCACCGGCAGCGACAGGTCGGCGGCCATGCGCCTGACCACGGCGAGCTGCTGGAAGTCCTTCTCGCCGAAGTAGGCCCAGCACGGCCCGGTCAGCGAGAAGAGCTTGCCCACGATGGTGGTCACGCCGTCGAAGTGACCGGGCCGGGCCCGGCCCTCCATGACCCCCGTCAGTCCCTCCACCCGGACGGTGGTGAGCCCCGGTTCGGGCCACAGCTCCTCCACCGTGGGGGCGAAGAGGAAGTCGGCGCCGGCCTCCTCGGCCAGGGCCCGGTCCCGTTCGAGGTCCCGGGGGTAGGCGGCCAGGTCCTCGGTGGGGCCGAACTGGAGAGGGTTCACGTAGTCGGTCACGGCCACCGCGTCGCACTCCCCGGCCGCCCGGCGGATGAGGGACATGTGGCCGCCGTGCAGGGCCCCCATGGTCGGCACCAGACCGACCTGCTGTCCCTTGGACCGGCAGGCGTCAAGGCGCTCCCGCCAGGCGTCGGCCTGCTGGATGAGTTCGACGGTCACGGTGGCCTCTCAGACGTTCCGGCCCCCAGCGGGGTGCCGTTCGTACCTTCCGATGCTATCCGAGCGGACCCCCGACGCGGCAATCCGGGGGCGGTGACCGGTGGGGGCCGGGCCGGCTCAGAGAGGTCCGACCGGCCGCACTCCCCTGCCTATGTCCGAGCTGAGGTGGCCCACCACCAGCTCGGGCGCCAGGTCGGCCAGGGGCACCAGCACGAAACCCCGCTCCCACATCCGGGGGTGGGGCACCACCAGGTCCGGTTCGTCGACCACCTCGTCGCCCACCAGGAGGACGTCCACGTCCAGGGTGCGCGGACCCCAGCGCTCCGCCCGGACCCGCTGGGCCGCGGCCTCCGCCGCCTGGGCCGCGGCCAGCAGCTCCCTGGCCGTCCGGCTGGTGCGCAGCTCCACCACGCAGTTCAAGAAGGCGCCCTGGCCGGGTGGCCCCCCCACCGGGTCGGTCTCGTAGAGGTGCGACACCGCCACCACGTCGGGCAGGCGGGCCACCGCCTCCTCCAGGTAGGCCCGGCGGTCACCCAGGTTGGACCCGAGGGCCAGGAAGGCCCGCACCGGCTCGCGGGGCTGGCGCCGCTCCTGCAGCACGTCCTCGGCGCTGGGCGGGGCCGGGGCGTCGCCGGCCGGGGGGTGGGGCCGGCGCGACGCCGGCGCCTGGGGGCGGGGCCGGCGCCCGGTCATGCCGGGGCCCGGACGCCCGACGCCTTCGGCGGCGGGCCGGCCAGCTCGGCCCCGGAGCGGTGGATGCGCACACCCGCCACCGACAGGTCCACCGGCACCGGGGGCCGCAGCTTGCGGATCGTCACCGTCACCGCCTCGACGGCAGGCGCTCCAGGTGAGGTCACGGCCCCGGCCGCGGCCCGGGCGACCCGCTCGGCCAGGTGCTCGAGAAGGTCGGCGTGCGGTCCTTCGACCACCGCGGCGACAGCGGCGGCCACGGCGCCGTAGTCGACGGTGTCGGCCAGGTGGTCGCTGGCCCCGGCGGCCCGCAGGTCGAGGTGCAGATCCAGGTCGACCTCGAACGGCTGGGGCCGCCCTTTTTCCTCCTCGAGCACGCCGTGGGCCCCGGTGGCTCTCAGGCCCCGGAGCTGGATCGTGTCCAGGCCGGGGTCCCCGGGGCTGCTCACTCGGCGGCGGCCGGCTCCGGGGAGCCGCCGGCCAGCTGCGGGGCCAGGGCGACCAGCTCCCGGCCGGCCGGGCCCATCTGGCGGCCCAGGATGCGCTCGACGATGGCGATGGCCTTGGGGCCGTTCGGCACCATCCCCGACCAGCGCAGGTAGCCGGCGACCACGCCCATCAGGCGGTCACCCAGCTCCTCCTGGTGGACCAGGATGCGTTCGCCGGCCCCGATCCAGTGCTTCATGTGGAAATACAGCTCGCCGAGCACCGCCGAGGCGTCGTCGTGGGGGCCGAGCGGGACGTGGGACCAGGTCATGTCCAGCTCGTCGTAGGCGTGGAGGTTGTGCGGGGACGGCAGGAGGGAGACGATCCGGGTGAACCCCTCACCGCGCAGCCACAGGATCTCCTCGTGGCGGCGCACCTTGCGGTGGTTGCGGGCGTAGCCGCCCGGCCGTTCGCTCACCGCCAGCTTGCCCTTGATGATCCAGGCGAAATACCGCGGTGGTATCCCCTTCGCCCACTTACCCTTCAACCGCCACCTCCAGTGGACGAGCGCCCGGCCGGGTCGCTCTCCCGGCGGCCAGCCGGCAGGCCATGACCGCGGGCTTCACATCATGAACTCTGACCATCTCGGCCCCGGCCAGGACGGCCCAGGCCGTGGTGGCCACGGTGCCCTCGAGGCGCTCGTCGGCTGGGAGCGGTTCGCCGCCCGGGGCAGCCGCCACCCTCCCGAGGAACGTCTTGCGGCTGGTTCCCACCAGCACCGGCCACCCGCTGTCGACCAGCACATCCAGGTGCTTGAGCAGGCTGAGATTGTGGGCTCCGGTCTTGGCGAAGCCGATGCCCGGATCGATCCAGATCCGCTCCACCCCGGCCCGGCGGGCCGCGGAGGCCCGCTCCACGAGATGGGCGCGCACCTCGGCCACCACATCGTCGTAGGTGGCGTGGTGTTGCATGGTGGCGGGGTCGGCCTTCATGTGCATGGCCACCCAGCCGGCTCCGGTCTCGGCAGCCACGGGCCACAGGGAGGCGGAGACATCGTTGATGATGGAGGCCCCGGCAGCCACGGCGGCACGGGCCACGCCCTCTTTGCGCGTGTCGACGGAGATCTCGACCCGACCGGCCAGGGCCTCGATGACGGGCAGGACCCTCCTCATCTCCTCGTCGGCTCCGACCGGTCGAGCGCCGGGCCGGGTCGACTCGCCGCCGACGTCGATCACCTCGGCGCCGTCGGCGATCATCTGCTCGGCGTGCTCCATGGCCGCTTCCGGGTCGAGCCAGCGCCCGCCATCGGAAAAAGAGTCGGGAGTCACGTTGAGGACACCCATAACCCGAGCCACCGGGTCAGCGTACAGGGGCGGACCGTCCGGCATGGGCTGAACGAGCCCCGAAAGCGCTGGTCGGGGCCGGGAACGGAACCGTCGAGCGCCGAAAGGCGAAAACGGACGGGCCGGCCGGCTCAGCGCCGGTTGTGGACGAAGCTCATGGCCTCGTTGCGGGCGGCCACGCTGTCGCGCATCAGGCCCCGCACCGCCGAGGTGACCGTGGTCGCCCCGGGCTTGCGCACGCCCCGCATGGACATGCACAGGTGCTCGGCTTCCACCACGACCAGAACGCCGCGGGGCTCGAGAACCTGCTGGAGGCAGTCGGCCACCTGGGTGGTCAGCCGCTCCTGCACCTGGGGACGCTTGCTGAAACCCTCGACCAGGCGGGCCAACTTGGACAGGCCGGTGATGCGGCCGTCCTTGTTCGGGATGTAGGCCACGTGGGCCCGGCCGAACCAGGGCACCAGG
>JAKAXN010000426.1 GCA_021816565.1 Actinomycetes bacterium | reverse complement strand
CGAGCAGTCGAAGCTGTCCGGCCCGGCGCCGGCCCACTGGTAGGGCTTGCCCAGCTGGGCCCGGGCGTAGGCCAGGGCGGCGTTGGCGCCCGGAGCCTGCGGCGGGACCGGGCCGGTGCCCGAACCCGACGTCGGGCCGCTGCCCGAGCCGCCCGACGTGCCGGCGGCCGCCGGGGAAGTGGACGTGGTGGTCGGGGCGGTGGTGGCCGTCGGGGACGGTCGGGTGCCGACGGTGGGGGCGATCAGCAACCTGGTCGTCGTCGGCGGGGCGGTCCTGGCGGTGGTGGCCGGGGGCCGGGTGGTGGAGGGCGTCGTCGGCCCGTGGGCCGGATCGGCGTGGGGGGTGGGGACCGTGGCGCCGCCGGCCTGCTGGGCCGGGTCGGCCGTTCCGGTGCTGGTGCCGGCCCCCGTACCGGGGGCGGTCGGGGCCGCGGCCTGCTGCTGGGCCTGCTCCACCTGCGACACCAGGACCGCCATCCGGCCCGTCACCTGGGCCAGGGCCTGCTTCTGCGACGCCATGGTGGTGGCCGCCCGGGCCTGATCGCTCCGGATGGCCGACAGGGTGGCGCCGACCTGCCGCTGGGTGGCCTGGAGCGTCGCCGACTGGCGCGACATGGACTTCAGGTCCGTCCGGTAGGCGGTGGCGGCCCGCTCCTGGCCGCCGACGATGATCTCGGCGTAGGCCTCCGACAGGCTGGGGTCCTGGCCCGGGTGGTCGGGCAGGTAGATCAGCGGGGCCCCGCCGGACAGGTAGGCCAGGATGGCCTGCTCCTTGAGGGCCCGGCGGGCCCGTCCGACCATCCCGGCGGTGCGGGCCATCCCGGCCTGGACGGCGGCCATCTGGGCGTCGAGGGCCTGCAGCTGGATCTGCGCGGCGTTGTAGGCGGCGTCGAGCTCGTCGAGGGTCCGCCCGTCCGCCTCGATCTCCCCGGCCAGCTCCTGGGCCTGGATCTGCAGGCTGGCCGGCGAGGCCGGGCCTCCCCCGCCGGTCGCGCCGGCCTGCGGGGCGGCACCCTCCGCAGCGGGGGCCGGGGTGGCGCTGCCGGAGGCCGACGCCGGGGCGGCCCAGCCTCCGAGCGACAGGCACAGCGCGGCGGTGCAAGCGCTCGCCGAGAAGGCGAAGGTCCGGATGGTCCGGAGCGGCGGCACAGCGGGACGTTCGGTCATGGCTGGAACCGGGCGCGGGCTCGCGCTTCAGCGCCCGCCACTCTAGTCACACCAGCCACACAAGCAACATCGGTTGGTTCTCCGGTCATCTTGACCACTCCCCGTCGCAGTGCTGTACGTTCCCGGTATGACCACCGAGGAAAGCGGCGCCTACCGCATCGAGCACGACTCCATGGGGGATGTCCGGGTACCGGCCCAGGCCAAGTGGCAGGCCCAGACCCAGCGGGCGGTGGAGAACTTCCCGATTTCCGGTATGACGGTCGAGCGGTCGCTCATCTCGGCCCTGGCCGCCATCAAGGGGGCGGCGGCGCTGGAGAACGCCCGGCTGAAGACGGTGGACAAGAAGGTCGCAGACGCCATCCGGGCCGCCGCCGAGGAGGTGGCGGCCGGCCAGCACGGCGACAACTTCCCGATCGACGTGTTCCAGACCGGCTCCGGCACCTCGACGAACATGAACATGAACGAGGTCCTGGCCACCCTGGCGTCGGAGAAGCTCGGGTCGAAGGTGCACCCGAACGACCACGTCAACGCGTCGCAGTCGTCCAACGACGTGTTCCCCTCGGCCATCCACGTGGCCGCCACCACCGAGATCTCCCAGCAGCTGATCCCGGCCCTCGACCACCTGGCCAAGGCCCTCCGTAAGAAGAGCCGCGAGTTCAAGTCGGTGGTGAAGTCCGGCCGCACCCACCTGATGGACGCCACCCCGGTGACCCTCGGTCAGGAGTTCGGCGGCTACGCCGCCGCGGTCGAGCACGGCATCGAGCGCCTCGAGGCCTGCCTGCCCCGGGTGGCGGAGCTGCCCCTGGGCGGCACCGCGGTGGGGACGGGTATCAACGCCCCTAAGACCTTCGCCCCCCGGGTGATCAAGCGGCTGGCCGAGGAGCGGGGCCTTCCCTTCACCGAGGCCCGGGACCACTTCGAGGCCCAGGGGGCCCGCGACGCCCTGGTGGAGGCGTCCGGGGTGCTGCGGACCGTCGCCGTGTCGCTCTACAAGTGCGCCACCGACCTGCGCTGGATGGGCAGCGGGCCCCGCACCGGCCTCGGCGAGATACGCATACCCGACCTGCAGCCCGGCTCGTCGATCATGCCCGGCAAGGTCAACCCGGTCATCCCCGAAGCCGTGTCCCAGGTGGTGGCCCAGGTCATCGGCAACGACGCCGCCGTCGCCTTCGGCGGGGCCGCCGGCAACCTGGAGCTGAACGTCATGCTCCCGGTGATCGGCCGCAACCTGCTGGAGTCCATCCGGTTGCTGGCCGCCGTCAGTCGGGTGTTCGCCGACAAGTGCATCTCCGGCATCGAGGCCGACGTGGAGCAGTGCCGGACCTACGCCCTGTCATCACCGTCCATCGGCACCGCGCTCAACCCGTTCATCGGCTACGAGGAGGCCGCCAAGGTCATCAAGGCCTCGGTTGCCGAGGGCAAGGACCTGCGCTCCATCGTCTTGGAGCGGGGCCTGCTGAGCGAGGAGGAGGTCGACCGGGCCCTCGACGTGGAGGCCATGACCAGGGGCGGCATCGTCAAGTAACGCTCACCCCGGCCGGTGCCGCCGCCCGGATGGTCCATCCGCAGGTGGGCACTGGAGCCTGGCGGCGGCTACGGTCGCCGGTGATGGGAACCGGCTTCAACATCCTGGTCATGCTGCACATCCTGTGCGTGGTCGGCGGGTTCGGTGCCGTCGCCTACAACGGGCTCTACACCAGCCTGGCCCAGCGTCGCCCGGCCGGGGGCACCAGCGCCGTGATCGAGGTCAACCGGCTGGTGTCGGGCCTGGCCGAGATGCTGATCTACGCCGCCCTGCTGTTCGGGATCGGGGCGGTCACGGCGGCGGGGAAGCACTCCGACATCAAGTTCAGCGATGCGTGGGTGGGGGCCGCTCTGGGTGTCTACCTGGTCGACGTGGGGATCCTGCACGGCCTCATCCGGCCGGCCCAGCGGCGCTACTCCGACGTGGTCAAGCGCCTGGAGTCGCCCGTCGGCCCCGACCAGGACCGCGAGACCGACGTGACCCGGCTCAAGGCCCTCGAGAAGCGGATCGGCTTCGGCTGGGGCGCGTTCAACCTCCTGGTGGTCGGGGCCGTCTATCTGATGGTCTTCCAGCCCAGGTAGAGGCCGGGAGATGCACCCCATCGAGCACCTCCGATACGTGGCCCGGGCCACCGGCGCCGATCCTGCCCTGGTGGCGGGGGAGGCGGCCGGGGCGCTGGTGGAGATGGCCCGGATGCAGCCGGCCGGCCTGGTCCCGGCGTGCCGCCGGCTGATCGAACGCCACGTGACCTCCGGCCCGGTCTGGTGGCTGTCGGCCCGCATGTTGAGATCGGAGGACCCCGTCCGGGCCGGCCGGGAGTCCGAGGCGGAGCTGCAGTCGGATCCGACCCCGGGGCATCTGGCCGACGCGCTGGCGGATTCGGCCACCGTCGTGGTGGTGGGCTGGCCGGACGTGGCGGCCGAAGCCCTGCGCATGAGGGGCGACGCCGAGCTGCTGGTGGTGGACTGGGCCTCCGAGGGCGAGCAGCTCGCCCGGAGACTGCGCGAGCGCGGCTCGGAGGTGTCGGTGGTGCCCGAGTCGGGGGCCGGGCCGGCTGCCGTGGTGGCCGACCTGGTGCTGGTCGAGGCCCTCGCCGCCGGCCCGGCCGGGGTGCTGGCCGTCCCCGGCTCGCTGGCGGTGGCCGCGGTGGCCGCCCACCAGCAGGTCCCGGTGTGGGCCGTGACAGGAGTGGGGCGGGTCCTGCCGGAGCAGCTGTGGACGGCCCTGGTGAACCAGCTGGACGAGTCCGGGCTGGAGCCGTGGGACCGCTCCGCCGAGGTGGTGCCGGCCGACCTGTTCACCCAGGTGGTCGGCCCGCAGGGGGCGTCCGAGCCGTCCATCGGCTTGCAGGCCACCACCTGCCCGGCCGCCCCGGAGCTTTTCCGCCCGGCCGGCTGACGCCGGGCGGTCCAGCCCGCCCGGCCGCCCCGGACCGGTCGCGCCGTAACCTCGAGCGGTGGATGCAATCGAGGAGTACCTGAATCTGGGCCTGGCCCTGGGCCGCCACATCGAAGGCTTCGTGGACTACTACTACGGCCCGCCGGCCCTGGCC
>JAKAXN010000425.1 GCA_021816565.1 Actinomycetes bacterium | reverse complement strand
CCCCACCGGGTCACCGGCGGTATCACTCCACGACCAGAACTTCTCGAGTATCCAGGCGCACTGGCCGACGGGCGAGTCCACCAGGGCGTAGCCGAGGGTCTGGGGGCGGGTGGACTGGATCTTCGAGTAGCCCGAGTCGTTGGCCATGTAGTCGTTGACCCCGGCCAGGGCGGACTGCTCGGGCTCGGTCATCTCGCCGTCGTCGGGGCCGGGGAAGCCGATGATCATGTTGAGGTGGATACCGGCCACGTGGCCGGGGTCCTGCTGGCCGAGGCTGGTGGTCACCATCGATCCCCAGTCCCCGCCCTGGGCGCCGTAGCGGTCGTAGCCGAGGCGGGCCATCAGCTGGGCCCACGCCCGGGCCGTCCGCTCGACCCCCCAGCCGGCGCCGGTCGGCTTGTCCGAGAACGCATAGCCCGGAAGTGACGGAACGACCACCGAGAACGCGTCGCGGTCGTCGCCGCCGTGGGCCCCCGGGTCGGTGAGGGGCCCGATCACCTCCAGGAACTCGACGAAGGAGCCGGGCCATCCGTGGGTGAGCACGAGGGGAAGGGCGCCGGGATGGGGGGACGGCACGTGCAGGAAGTGGATGCCGAGACCGTCGATCTCGGTGCGGTAGTGGGGGAAGGAGTTGAGCAGCCTCTGGCGGGCCGCCCAGTCGTAGCGACCGGTCCAGTACCGGCACAGGTCCTGCAGGTACCCCAGCGGGACCCCCTGCGACCAGTCGTCCACGGTGGCGGGCTCGGGCCAGCGGGTGCGGGCCAGCCGGTCGGTGAGGTCCTGCAGGTCCTCCTCAGGGATGTCTATCCGGAAAGGCGTCACATCGTCGGGCATCGGTCCCCCTCGGGTCGGTGGTGGCGTCAGGGCGCCGCGAGTCCCATTCGCGCGCTTCGGTCAAAGTAGCCGTCGGCGCGCCCGTGCCATCCTGGGAGGGTGACCGCGACACCGCCGCCCCCCGCCGGACCGCTGGAGGGGATCCGGGTCCTCGACATCACCTCGGTCGTCATGGGGCCCTACGCCACCCAGATCCTGGGAGATCTGGGCGCGGAGGTGATCACCGTCGAGCCGCCGAGGGGGGACAACAACCGGGCCATGGGCCAGGGCCCCCTCCCCCAGCTCTCGGGCGTGGCGCTCAACCTGCTGCGCAACAAGCGGAACATCTCGCTCGACTTCAAGACGCCGGCCGGCCATGCCGCTCTGATGGACATCGCCGCCACCTGCGACGTGTTCGTCACCAACCTGAGGCCCGCCACCCTGGAGCGGGCCGGCATCTCCTACCACCATGTGGCCGCCCGTCGCCCGGATGTCATCTACTGCCAGGCGCACGGCTACCCGAGCGACGGGCCCAGGGCCGATGACCCGGCCTACGACGACGTGGTCCAGACCGAGACCGGCATCGCCGATGCCACATCGCGCCTGACCGGGCGGCCCATGATCGCGGCGACGATCATGGCCGACAAGGTGTGCGGGCTGACCGTGGTCTACGCGGTCAGCGCGGCGCTCTACCGGCGGGCGGTCAGCGGCCGGGGCGAGCACATAGAGGTGCCGATGTCGGAGACCATGAAGGCGTTCACCCTGGTCGAGCACGGGGCGGCGGCCATCCCCGAGCCGGCCCTGGGGCCGGCCGGCTACCCCCGGGTGCTCAACACCGAGCGGGGCCCGTGGCGGACCCGCGACGGCTGGGTGATGGCCCTGCCCTACACGAAGGAGCACTACGACTCCATCTTCGCGGCCGGCGGCCGGGAGGACCTGGTGGGCGACCCCCGCTACGCCACCGGCCGGGCCCGGATCGCCAACTCCCCGTTCCTCTACCACGAGGTGGGTCGGATGCTGGCGGAGCGGACCACCGCCGAGTGGCTGCGGTTCTTCCAGGAGCACGACGTGCCCGCCGCCGAGGTCCGGCGGCTCGACGACCTGGTGTCGGAGCTACCGCTGGCCGTGCATCCCCACGCCGGCGAGTACCGCCTCATCCCTCCACCGGTCCGCTTCTCCGGGGCCCCGCAGTCGGTGCGGCGGCCGGCCCCGCTGATCGGCGAGCACACCGAGGAGGTGCTGGCCGAGGCCGGCTACGACGCCCAGGGGATCGCGTCGCTGCGCAGGTCGGGGGCGCTGGGCGGAGTCCCGGGCGAGTTCTCCTGATGGTCCCGTAGGTTGGCCCACACCATGACGGCGGCGAAGAGGGCGTAGGCGGCCAGCGCGTCGACGGTGAACCACCCGGTCAGCTCCAGGGCCAGCTGCAGCCCCAGCTGGCCGGCCTGCCCGGCCCCGATACCGATCTGGGCGGGAGACAGCGGCTGGTCGACCTGCACCACGGCGGCGGCCAGCTGCGAGGCCAGCACGAGCAGCACGCCGCACACCGCAGCGGCGCCCACCACCCGGTTGCGCAGCCGGGCCGCCACGATGGGCACGGCGGCCATGGCCACCGCGGCCAGAACCGTCCCCACGACCTGCTGCCAGGGCCCGGAGAAGGCGTTGCCCAGGCTGCGGGTGAGCCCCCGGCCGGTCACCGTGCTGTAGGCCACGGCGTGATCCCACGCCGGCAGGAACGCCCCGGCGACCAGGAGGGCCAGAACCGCGATGAGCATGGTCCAGGCGGCCCGCTCGTGGGGGTCGTCTTCACGGGCGCGGGGCGCCGGGGGCACCGGTGCGGCAGGGGCGGGGGCCGGGATCTCCCAGACGCTCGTCGGCTCCCCGGTCGGCAGGGTGGCCGTCTGGTCGGACGCCCCGGGCGGAACCGGCATGGCTGTGGTCGGTCCGGTGGCCGACGTGGCGGCCGCGCTCGGCGCCCCCGCCGGCTCGGATGCCTGGTCGTCGCCACCGTAGGGGTTGGGCCCGGGGGTACCGGCCGCTCCGGAGGAGAAGGGGTCAGCAGCCCGCTCGGGCGGATCGGGGGAATCAGCGACATTGGGCGAGGCCGGGGCGGACCAGTCGATGCGCCAGTCAGCTCCGGACGCGGGCGCCTCCCCGGCGCCGGTCCCGGCGAGAGCCGCTCCCGCGGCCGGCGCGGCGGTGGAATGGCGGCGGCGGGCGGCCAGAACCGAGACCACGGCCGCGGCCGCGCCCACCACCCAGGCGGACTCCATCAGCCACAGTCCGGGGCCCACCAGGGCGGTCCCGTACTTGAGGGCGTCACCGAGGTCCGCCACCCGGAAGCCCAGCTCCCCGGCGGCCACGCCGACGGCCAGGGCGGCGGCCATCGGGGTGCGGTCCGGCCCGGTGAGACCGATGCCCAGGGCCAGCGCCCAGGAGGCGGCCAGCACGGAGTACAGGGCGGCCTGATCGGGCGAGGAGGTGAGGGATGAGCCGGTGCCGGACCCCAGGAAGTAGCCGGGGAACATGGCCACCACGTGGAGTACCACGGTGGCCACCAGCAGCCCGGCGGCGGCCAGGTCGAGCGGGGCCGGCCGCCGGTGCGCCTCGGGGTGGGGCGGGATCGCCATCTGCATGGTCAGGGATTATCCCCGTCGAAGATGAACAGAAGATGAGCCATCAGCCGGCCGCCCTCATGGAGTAGGAGTGTCTCCAGTCGGCCAGCAGGCTGCGCACCGCCGTCACCAGGGCGATCGGCTGGTCCAGCATCACGTGGTGGTAGGCCAGCGGGATCTGGATCACCGGGGCGGTGCGCCCGAGCAGCTCGTACATGTGGCGTCCCACGTCATCGGTGACCAGACCGTTCTCCGCCTGCAGCACCGCCACCCGGCAGGGGATGGCGGCGAGCACCTCGGGGCCGACCTCACCGATGTTGTCGAAGAAGGTGGGGTCGAACTTCCACGTCCAGCCGCCCTCGACCTGGCGCAGCGAGTGCTGCGCGACGTGCTCCACCACGTACGGCAGCAGCACCGGCTGGTCTGGAACGGTGCGGAAATGGGACAGGGCCGCCTCCCGGTCGGGGTAGAGGCGCAGCGGCCCGAACGCCTCCCGGTTGCGCCGGGCCTGCTCCTCCGGGGAGGGGGCGCGCACCGGGGAGTCCACGATGATGATCCCCTCGAAGCTCTGCCCGAAGCGGGCGGCCGAGCAGAAGGTGGCGAAACCACCGAGGCTGTGGGCCACGATGACCGGGGGCTGCTCGGACGGGCAGGACAGGGCCAGCGTGGCGATCTCCTCGGCCCAGTGGTCGAAGGTGTACACCGGGCGGCGGCCGGAGTCGCCGTGGCCGGACAGGTCCAGGGCGGTGACGCAGCACTCCCGGGCGAAGAACGGGGCGATGTGGTCCCACCACCGGCTGTGCGCTCCGCCGCCGTGGACGAGCA
>JAKAXN010000424.1 GCA_021816565.1 Actinomycetes bacterium | reverse complement strand
CCCCGATGCAGTGGGCCCCGGACCGCAACGCCGGCTTCAGCGCCGCCGACTTCGCCCAGCTGTACCTGCCGCCGCTGATGGACCCCGTCTACGGCTACCAGGCGGTCAACGTCGAGGCCCAGATGCGCAACCCCAGTTCCTTCTTGCACTGGATGAAGCGCATGCTGGAGGTCCGCAAGCAGCACCCGGTGTTCGGCACGGGCAGTTTCGAGGTCATAACCCTGGACAACCCGTCGGTGCTCGCCTACGTCCGCACCCTCCGGGAGGAGGAACGGCCCGAGGTAGGCGAGGGGGAGATCCGCAAGACCGGACCCGACATCGTGCTGTGCGTGTGCAACCTGTCCAAGCTGGCCCAGCCCGCGGAGCTGCCCCTGCAGAAATGGGAGGGCAAGGTGCCGATCGAGTTGATGGGGCGGGTGCCGTTCCCCCGGGTGGGCGAACTGCCGTATTTCATCACGCTGGCGCCTTACAGCTTCTACTGGTTCGAGCTGGTCGACCCCCCGGGAGCCGAGTGATGCTCTCCGAATGGCCGCCGGAGCTCACCGCCGCCATCCCGGGCTACCTGGCGGGACAACGCTGGTTCTCCGGCGCGGAGGCGCCCGCCGCTGATCAGGTGACCGTGTCGTCGAGCCGCCGGCTGTGGTCGGACGGGGCGGATCACGAACTGTGGCAACTGCTGGTCGACGTGGCCGGGGACTGCTACCAGCTGATCCTCGGGGTGCGCCCGGCCGGCGAGGCCGCGGATTACCTGCACGGCCACGAGGGGGCCGTGCTCGGAGCAGCGGAGGGCGTCTACGCCTACGACGCCACGTTGGATTCCGAGCTCAACCGGGCCCTGCTGGAGGTCGTGTCGGATGGCCGGGAGACCGCGGAGCGGGCCCGGCCCATGACCGCCGAGCAGTCGAACACGTCGGTGGTCTTCGACGACCGCCTGATCCTCAAGATCTTCCGCCGACTGCGGGCCGGCCGCAACCCCGACGTCGAGGTCACCACCGCACTCGCCGAGGCCGGCTTCGGCCACGTGGCCGCCCCGATGGTGGAGTGGCGCGACGACACCTACGACCTGGCCTTCGGTCAGCAGTTCCTGGCCGGAGGCACCGAGGGGTGGGCCCTGGCGCTCACGTCCCTGCGTGACCTGTACAGCAACCCCGGGTGTGATACCCCGGCCGAAGCGGGCGGGGACTTCGGCGCCGAGGCCGGCAGGCTCGGCCTGGTCACCGCCGAGATGCACGTGGCCCTCCACGCCGTCTTCGGCCGGGCCGGCACCGATCAGGCGCGAGCGGGCTGGGGTGCCCTGCTGGAGGGCCTGCCGGCCCGCCTGGAGCACGCCGGGGGGCGGGCCGGGAAGGACCTGCTCGGCCCGGCCCGCCCCCTCCTGGAGCGGCTGGGGGCCGTCGGCGACCCGGGGCCGGCGTTCCGGGTCCACGGGGACTACCACCTGGGGCAGGTGATGCGCACCGACCTGGGGTGGTTCGTGCTCGACTTCGAGGGCGAGCCGGCCCGACCGGTGGAGCAGCGGCTGGCGCCGGCGTCGCCGGTCAAGGACATCACCGGCATGCTCCGGTCGTTCCACTACGCCTCGCGCCACGCCCTGGTCGAGCGGGCCGTGGCCGAATGGCCGGAGATGATGCCCACCGCCCGGGCGTGGGAGTCGCACAACCGCCAGGCTTTCCTGGACGGCTACCTGGGGCACCCCGAGGTGGCCGACCTGCTCCCAGATCCGGCCGCGTCACCGGCGGTCATGGTCGCCTACGAGCTGGACAAGGCCCTGTACGAGCTCGAGTACGAGCTTTCATTCCGCCCGAATTGGGTACCCATCCCTCTCGACGCCCTCGAGCGGCTAGTGGAAGGAGGCGGCGATGAAAAGCCAGGCGGTGACTGACCGGGAGATCGAACTGGTCGTGGCCGGGCGGCACTCCGATCCCCACCGCGTGCTGGGTTTCCATGACGGAGTGGTGCGGGCCTACCGGCCCGAGGCCACCGCCATGAAGGTGCTGAGGGACGGCGGCGGAGCGGTGGAGATGAAGATGGTCCACCCGGCCGGGTTGTTCGAGGCCCGCCTGGACCCGGCGGCGGCCGGTGACGGGGCGTCGCCTTCGTACCGGCTGGAGGCGCTCTACTCCCGGGGCGGGTCCCGGTCGAGTTTCCTCTTCGACGACCCGTACCGCCTGTGGCCCACTCTCGGGGAGATGGACCTCTACCTCTTCGGTGAGGGCCGCCATCACCGACTCTGGGAGGTGCTGGGGGCCCACTGCCGGGTCCACGACGGGCTCGAGGGGGTGGCGTTCGCCGTATGGGCCCCCAACGCCAAAGCCGTCCGGGTGGTCGGCGACTGGAATCTGTGGGACGGGCGGGTGCACCCCATGAGGTCCCTCGGATCGTCGGGGGTGTGGGAGCTGTTCATCCCCGGGGCCGTCGCCGGACAGAGGTACAAGTACGAGCTGGTCACCCCCGACGAGAGGGTGATCCTGAAGACCGACCCGATGGCCTTCTACATGGAGCAGCCGCCCGCCACCGCCAGCGTGGTGGTCGGCCAGCCGGAGCACCGTTGGGCCGACAGCGGGTGGATCGAGGAGCGGTCCCACACCGACCTGCTGCACCGCCCGATGTCGGTCTACGAGATGCACCTCGGGTCCTGGCGCTACACCGACTCCGAGGACGGCGGCCGCCGGCCTATGACCTACCGGGAACTGGCAGACGAGCTGCCGGACTATCTGGCGGACCTGGGCTTCACCCACGTGGAGTTCCTGCCGCTGGCCGAGCACCCCTTCAGCGGGTCGTGGGGATACCAGGTCTCCGGTTACTACGCCCCCACGTCGCGTTTCGGGACGCCCGACGACTTCCGGGCGCTGGTCGACGCTCTGCACGGTGCCGGGATCGGAGTGATCATCGACTGGGTCCCGGCCCACTTCCCCAAGGATGCCTTCGCCCTGGCCCGCTTCGACGGGACGGCGCTCTACGAGCACGCCGACCCCCGCCAGGGGGAGCACCCCGACTGGGGAACCCTGATCTTCAACTTCGGCCGCAACGAGGTGCGCAACTTCCTGCTGGCCAATGCCCTCTACTGGATCGAGGAGTTCCACGTCGACGGGCTGCGGGTCGACGCGGTGGCGTCGATCCTGTACCTGGACTACTCCCGGGAGGCCGGCGAGTGGGTGCCGAACCGATTCGGTGGCCGGGAGAACCTCGAGGCGGTCGCCTTCCTCAAAGAGGTCAACGAGGCGGTGTTCGGGCTCCACCCCGGGGCCACCGTCATCGCCGAGGAGTCCACCGCCTGGCCCGGAGTGTCACGACCCACGTACCTGGGCGGACTCGGGTTCGGCTTCAAGTGGAACATGGGCTGGATGCACGACACCCTCGACTACTTCTCCCACGACCCGATCCACCGCCGCTACCACCATGGCGAGCTGACATTCGGCCTGATCTACGCCTGGTCGGAGAACTTCGTGCTGCCCCTGTCCCACGACGAGGTGGTGCACGGCAAGGGATCGCTGCTCAACAAGATGCCCGGCGACCGCTGGCAGCAGCTGGCCAACCTGCGGGCCCTCTACGCCTGGATGTGGGCCCACCCGGGCAAGCAGCTCCTGTTCATGGGAGCCGAGCTGGCCCCCGAACAGGAATGGAACGCCGAGCGGGAGCTCGACTGGTGGATCCTCGATCAGTGGGAGTCCCACCGCGGGGTGCGAGACATGCTCCGCGAGCTCAACCGCGCCTACCGGGAGCTCCCGGCTCTCTGGGAGGTCGACGACACCCACGAGGGCTTCCAGTGGGTCGACGCCGACGACTCGGATCAGAGCGTGATCTCGTTCCTCCGCCTATCGGAGGGGGCGCAGGAGAGCTTCGACGGGGCGGTGCTGTGCGTGGCCAACCTGACACCGGTGCCCCGCTACGACTACCGCATCGGCCTGCCGAGCGGGGGTCGCTGGCGGGAGGTGCTCAACACCGACGCCGGGGAGTGGGGCGGGTCCGGTGTCGGCAACCTGGGCGGCGTGGACGCCGAGCCCAGTCCCTGGCACGGCCGGCCCTACTCGGCCGGGCTCACGCTGCCGCCCCTCGGCGTGCTGTGGCTGACCCCGGCCGAAGCCGGCTGATTTCGGCCGGCATCACCGGCGGCCACTCGCTACCTGGGGTCAGGCGTGGGCGGCCAGCTCGGTGCGCAGGTCCTCGGCGGCCCGCTCAGGGGGCACCACGTTGATGAGCACCCCCGAGCCCATCTCGAAGCCGCCCCGGGTGGAGATCTTCGGCATCACGTGCA
>JAKAXN010000423.1 GCA_021816565.1 Actinomycetes bacterium | reverse complement strand
TGGATGAGCCCGAGCAGGATGTGCTCGGTGCCGATGAAGTTGTGGTTGAGGAGTCGCGCTTCTTCCTGGGCTAAGACTAAGACTCTTCTGGCTCGGTCAGTGAAACGTTCGAACATGCTGGTCCTCCGTTCCTGCAGTCTACCCGGACCCTGGGTAGTTGTTTCGTACACGGGGATGGGCCCCAGCGGCGCCTATCCGGGCACCGGAAGGAAAACATCTTCCTACCCGCTGCATGGAACTACTCAGAACCGAGAACGGCGGACATAGTGTCCGCTGGGCTATCGGAGCGTCTCCTAAAGCTTCGGACGTCGTCGGGTTCCTGTTTAGTCCGGGTGTGGCGTAGCCTCGCCATAGATGAACGTCGTAGAGGCTCTCCGTATGCCGGGAATCGAGGCTGCTCTGGCTCGGGTCGAAGAAGCCCTGGGCGCCGCCACCGCCGGTGAGGACCCGTTCCTCGACGAGGTCGCAGTGCACCTGGTGCGGGCCGGGGGCAAGCGGCTGCGGCCGGCGCTGGTGCTGGCCGCTGCCTCGGCGTGCGGGGCCGGTCCCGATGTCCCCGAGGAGGTGATCAGCGGGGCGGTGGCGGTGGAGCTGGTGCACCTCGGCTCGCTGTACCACGACGACGTCATGGACGAGGCCACCTCCCGGCGGGGGGTGGACAGCGCCAACGCCCGGTGGGGCAACCTGGTGGCCATCCTGGCCGGGGACTTCCTGCTGGCCCGGGCGTCGGAGATCGCCGCATCCCTCGGCACCGAGGTGGCGGCCCTCCTGGCCCGCACCATCGGCCAGCTCTGCGAGGGCGAGGTGGGCCAGCTGCGCTACGCCTTCGACCCCCGCCGGCCCGAGGAGTCCTACTTCGCGTCGATCGCCGGCAAGACGGCGTCGCTCATGGCCACCTCGGCCCGGGTCGGCGGTCTCACCTCCGCCGCCCCCCGGCCCCACGTGGAGGCCCTCACCGAGTACGGCTACTCGCTGGGGATGACCTTCCAGATCTGGGACGACATCCGGGACCTGGTGAGCACCGACGACGACCTGGGCAAACCGGCCGGCCACGACATGGTGGAGGGGACCTACACGCTGCCGGTGCTGCGGGCCCTGGCCGTGCCGGGCATCGGCGGGGACCTGCTGTCGATCCTGGGAGCCCCGCTCGACGCCCCGGCGAGGGACAAGGCCCGGGACCTGGTGCTGTCGACGTCGGCCATCGAATCGTCGGTGCGCACCGGCCGGGAGTGGGCCGAGCGGGCCCGGGCCGCCCTGGAGCCACTCCGCCGGGCCGGAGCGGCAGACGACCACGTGGCCCTGCTGGCCGGGGTCGGCGACCGGCTCCTCGACGAGCTGGCCCTGCCCTAGGCCCCCGGTCAGGAGGCCGCCCGCAGCGGAGCCATGCCCCGCCCGGCGGCGATCAGCTCCAGGGAGCGGACCCGGTCCTCGTAGGAGTGGATCCGGGAGGAGATCATGATCTCGTCGGCCGAGGTGCGCTCCTCGAGGCGCAGCAGCCCGTCGGCGACGGTCTCGGGGCCGCCGATGACGTGGGTGGCCATGGTGTGCTCCACCAGGGCCCGCTCGCTCTCGGTCCAGGGGTGGTCGGCGGCCTCCTGCGGGGTGGGCAACGGACCCAGCCGGTTGGTCCGCAGCTGCAGGATCCCGAGGGCCGACGACCCGGACAGCCATCTGGCCTCCTCGTCGCTCGGGGCGCAGATCACCGACACCGCGACCATCACCTTCGGCGAGTCCAGGAGCCCGCCGGGCCGGAAGGTCGACCGGTAGGCCGCCAGGGCGGCGTCGAGGGGCCCGGGACTGAAGTGGTAGGCGAAGGCGAACGGCAGGCCCAGAAGGCCGGCCAGCTGGGCGCTGAAGAGAGAGGAGCCGAGCAGCCACACCTCCGGCAGGTAGCCCCGCCCGGGCATGGCCGCAGGGTGCTCCGGGCTGTCGTCGGGGGCGGCGAAGTAGTTGACCAGCTCGACCACGTCGTCAGGGAAGGTGTCGGCTCCGCCGCCGTTGTGGCGCCGCAGGGCCCGGGCCGTGGCCGGGTCGGTGCCGGGCGCCCGCCCCAGCCCCAGGTCGATGCGCCCCGGGTGGAGGGCCTCGAGGGTGCCGAACTGCTCGGCGATCACCAGCGGGGCGTGGTTGGGCAGCATGACGCCCCCGGAGCCGACCCGCAGAGTGGTGGTGGCGGCGGCCAGGTGGGCTATCAGCACGGCCGGGGCCGAGCTGGCCACCGCCGGCATGGAATGGTGCTCGGCCACCCACAGCCGCCGGTACCCCAGCCTCTCCGCCTCCACTGCGGTGCGGGTGGTGTCGGCCAGGGCCCGGGCCGCGTCGGAGCCGGTGCCGACCGTAGCCAGATCGAGTACAGAAAGTGGTGCCATTGCACCAGTAGCGAACGCCTGGGCGGTCAGTCCTGTTCCGGGCGCAGGGTGGGGAAGGCGATCACGTCGCGGATGGCGTCGGCCCCGGTGAGCAGCATGGCCAGCCGGTCCATGCCCAGCCCCAGGCCCCCGGTGGGGGGCAGGCCGTAGTCCAGGGCCCGCAGGTAGTCGGCGTCGACCACCATGGCCTCCTCGTCGCCGGCCGCCTTGGCCCGGGCCTGGGCCTCGAAGCGGGCCCGCTGCTCGTCGGGGTCGTTGAGCTCGCTGAACGCGTTGCACAGCTCCCGGCCGGCCACGATGGCCTCGAAGCGCTCCACGTATCCGGGCCGGCTGCGGTGGTCGCGCGCCAGAGGCGAGACCTCCTTGGGGTAGTCGGTGACGAACACCGGCCCCCACAGCTGCGCCTCGGTCGTCTTCTCGTAGATCTCGAGCAGCAGCTTCCCCGGCCCCCACGCCGGGTCCGGCTCGACCCCGACCGAGGCGGTGATGCGCCTCAGCTCGTCGAGGGGGGTGTCGAGGTCCACGGCCACGCCGGCGTGCTCCTCGATGAGAGAGGTGAGCGTGGCCCGCTTCCAGGGGACCGCGAGGGACAGGGGGCGTCCGCCGTACTCGAGCTCGGTGGTGCCCAGGAGCTCGGTCGCGGCGCCGGCCACCAGATGCTCCGTCAGCTCCATCATGTCGCCGTAGTCGGCGTAGGCCTGGTACAGCTCGAGCATGGTGAACTCGGGGTTGTGCCGGGGCGAGAGCCCCTCGTTGCGGAACACCCGGGCCATCTCGAAGACCCTCTCGAAACCGCCCACCACCAGGCGCTTCAGGTACAGCTCTGGGGCGATGCGCAGGTAGAGGTCCACGTCCAGGGCGTTGTGGTGGGTGACGAAAGGCTTGGCCAGGGCCCCTCCGGGGATGGGGTGGAATATGGGCGTCTCCACCTCGACGAACCCCTGGTCCTCCAGCCACCGCCGGGTCCACGAGATCAGCCGGCTGCGGGTGAGGAGGGTGCGACGGGAGTCCTCATTGGCCCACAGATCGGCGTAGCGCTGGCGGTACCGGGTGTCGACGTCGGAGATGCCCCGGTGCTTGTCCCCGAAGCTGCGCCGGGTCTCGGCGAGCAGCGTCCAGGAGGTCACCTTCACCGACAGCTCCCCGGTCCTGGTCGTGACGACCTCGCCCCGGGCGCCGATCCAGTCGCCGAGCGACAGGTGCACGAAACCGTCGAAGTCGTCGGTCCACTTGATGCCGGCGAACAGCTGGATGGATCCGGATGAGTCCCGCAGCGTGGCGAACGCCAGGCGGCCCTGGTCGCGGCGCAGCATCAGCCGCCCGGCGACGGTCACCTCCACCCCCGTCTCGGTCTGCGGCTCGAGGCCGGCGTAGCGCTCGGCCAGATCGCCGGCCCGGGCGTCGGCTTCGAAGCGGTAGGGGACGTCTGTCATGTGCGGTTCCGTCACTTCTGGTTGCGGCCGAATATGATCCGCAGCCCCTCCAGGGTCAGCCACGGCTCGTGGTACTCGATGGCCACCGAGTGGGGGCCGATCAGGCCGGCCAGGCCGCCGGTGGCCACCACCGTGCAGGGCCCGAGCTCGTCCTCCAGCCGCCGGCACAGGCCGTCGACCTGGGCGGCGAAGCCGTAGATGACCCCTGACTGGACCGACTCGACGGTGTTCTTGGCCAGGACGCTGCGGGGCTCGATCAGCTCCACCCGGGGCAGCAGGGCGGCCCGGCTGAAGAGGGCCTCCAGGGAGATCTCGATTCCGGGCAGGATGACCCCGCCCAGGTACTCCCCCCTCTCGGAGACGACCTCGAAGGTGGTGGCGGTACCGAAGTCGATGACGATGGTCGGCCCGCCGTAGCGCTCGTAGGCGGCCACCGCGTCGGCGATGCGGTCGGCGCCGACCT
>JAKAXN010000422.1 GCA_021816565.1 Actinomycetes bacterium | reverse complement strand
AGCATGGGAATGCCGGAGGGCGCAGCGATCATCGACACGATGATCGGCTTCCCGGTCGCCGATTTCGGGGCCACGTACGACTTCATCCGCCGCCAGACCAAAGACGCCGAGTCCCGGGAGACGATGAAGTTCCCGGCCGAGTACATGTTCAAGGAGGTGCCCGAGGGCCACACCGGCGAGGGCGACCCGGTCAAGAGCACGCTCGAGCAGATGGACCGCTACGGCATCACGGTCGGCGTGGTCGGCACCGCCCGCGACGGCGTCCACGACAGGGCCCTGCGGGACCATCCGGACCGCTTCGTGGGCCGCACCAGCGTCGACCCCAACGAGGGCATGGCCGCCATCCGCAAGATCGTGGCCGACCACCGCGACCTCGGCACCAGAGCCGTCTCGGTGTTCCCGGCCGGCACCTTCCCGCAGGTCCCCATCAACGACAAGAAGATGTACCCCATCTACGCCAAGTGCGTGGAGCTGGGCCTGTCCGTGTGGGTCAACGCCGGGATCCCGGGACCCCGGCTGAAAGGGTTGTGCCAGCACGTCGAGCTGATAGACGAGGTGATGTTCGACTTCCCCGAGCTCACCTTCGTGACCATGCACGGCTGCGAGCCGTGGGAGGAGCTGGCGGTGAAGCTCATGTTGAAGTGGCCGGGCCTGCACTACTGCACCTCGGCGTTCGCTCCCCGCTACTACCCACAGGCCGTCATCGACTACGCCAACACCCGCGGCGCGGACAAGGTCCTCTACGCCGGCTATTACCCGATGGGCCTCAGCCTGGAGCGGATAATGAAGGAACTCCCCGATGTGGCGTTGCGCGACCACGTGTGGCCCAAGTTCCTGCACGACAACGCAGCCCGGATCCTGGGGATCGGCAAGTGACCCTGCCGGGACCCGGCCGGGTCAGCAGCGACGAGGCCTACCTGTCCTGGTCCGAGGACCAGCGCCTCGACGCCGAGCAGCGCGCCGGGTTGACCGGTCCGGGTGCCCCCTTCGAGATGGTCGAGGAGGAGGTGCTGGGAACGCCGATGAGGGTCTTCGCCCGGCGCCCTACCAGCATGCGCCAGGCCCTGGAGGCGGCGGCCGGGCGCTTCGGCGACCAGCCGTTCCTGGTCTTCCCGGACCGCACCTTCACCTACGCCACGATGCTCGAGCCGGTCGCCGCGGTGGCGGCCGGCCTGCAGGACCGCTACGGCGTCGGCCCGGGGGACCGGGTCGCCGTGGCCAGCGCCAACTGCGCCGGGCACGCCCTGGTGGCGTGGGCGACGCTGTGCCTGGGGGCCACCGTGGTGGAGCTGAACGGCTGGTGGACCGGGGCGGAGATGCTCCACGGCATCGGCCTGACCCGGCCCAAGGCCGTCTTCGGCGACCGGCGCCGCCTGGGGCGGATCCCACCCGGCTCCGTGGACGTCCCGGTGGTGTGCTTCGAGGACGACCTGGACGATCTCGAGGCGTCCGGTCGGGGCCGGTCGCTCCCGCCCGACACGATCTCCGAGGACGACCCGCTCTGCATCCTGTTCACCAGCGGCACGACCGGCCGGCCCAAGGGGGCGGTGCTGTCCCACCGGGCCCACATCCACATGATGATGCAGGCCGCTCTCCAGGGCGTCGTGGGGGCCATCCTGGAACCTGCTTCTACCGCCAACCCGGTCCCGGCCGGGCCCGGCTGCAGCATCGGTGTGTCCCCGATGTTCCACATCAGCGGCTTCTCGGTGGCCCTGATCGGCGGAGCCCTGATCGGATCCACCATCGTCTACCTGCCACCCGGCCGCTGGGATCCCGAGCGCCACCTCGAGATGACCGAGGTCCACCGGGCCACCGCCTGGTCGCTCGTACCGACCCAGCTGTGGAGGCTGCTGGAGCATCCCCGCTTCGACGACTTCGACCTCAGCTCCCTCCGCCGGATCGGAGGAGGCGGCTCCACCTTCCAGCCGGAGCTGTGGCGACAGGTCCGCGAGCGGCTCCCCGGCCTGGATCGGATGGGAACCGGTTACGGCATGACCGAGACGTGCGGGGCCGGCACCCACCAGGACGGGCGGGCGGCCCTCGATCACCCCGACGCGGTGGGCGCCCCGGTGCCCGGCTACGAGATCTCCGTGCGCGATCCCGACGGCCGCCTGGTCCCCATGGGTGAGGTGGGCGAGATCTGGCTGCGGGGGCCGTGCAACCTGCTCCGCTACTGGGACAACGAGGAGGCCACCGCGTCCGCCCTCGACGCCGAACGCTGGTACCACACCCGCGAGATGGGCCACGTCGAAGGCGGCCTGCTCTACCTCGATGGACGGGGCACCGACGTGATCATCAGGGGAGGCGAGAACGTCTACCCGATCGAGATCGAGAACCGCCTGGTGGAGCATCCGGCGGTGGCGGAGGCGGCCGTGATAGGCGTGCCCGACCGGGTGATGGGCGAGGAGGTGGAGGCCGTCGTGGTCCTCCACCCCGGCCACACCCTCGACCTGGCCGCCATGCAGGACTGGGTGGGACGGGAGCTGGCCCGCTTCAAGGTCCCGTCCCGCCTGAGGACCGTCGACTCCATGCCTCACAACGCCGCCGGGAAGGTGATGAAGCACCTCCTGCGCGACCCGCAGCCGGTGGCGTCGTCCGGCTTCGAGGCCGAGGACTGACGCCGGTGGCCATGGACCTGCAGCAGCTGTCGGACCGGGCGGAGATCAGCGACCTGGTGGTTCGCTACACCCGGGCCGTGGACACCCGGGACTGGGACGCCCTGGACTCGGTGTTCACCGCCGATGCCACCATCGACTACAGCGCCATGGGAGGGATCTCCGGGGGGCTGGCCGAGGTCAAGGGGTACCTGGCCGAGACCATGCCCATGTTCTCCTCCACCCAGCACATGCTGGGCCTGCCGGCCATCGAACTCGATGGGGACCGGGCCCGGGCGGTCACCCCGTGCCACAACCCCATGGTCATGGGCTCAGGCGGGGCGGCCCGACTGATGGTCTGCGCCCTCTGGTACCACCACCGGTTCGTCCGGACCGACGATGGCTGGCGGGTGTGCGACCTCCGCGAGGAGAAATGCCACATGTCGTTCCTCGAGACCTCTCCCTAGCTTCCCCCATACCCCGAAAGGACAACATCGATGACAGATCTTGGAGGTGCCGGTTGCCGCAGGTGATCGTCGAGCGTGAGGACCGGACCATGATCCTCACCCTCAACCGCCCCAAGCGCATGAATGCCTTCACCGGCACCATGCTCCTCACCCTCGTGGAGGCCTACGCCGAGGCGGCAGCCGACGACGACATCCGCTGCATCATCCTGACCGGTGCCGGCGGCAACTTCTCCTCCGGAGCCGACCTGAAGGCCATGGCCGGCATGGCCGACGAGGAGGATGCCCGTCCGGAGGCCGCCGAGGCCATGAAGTCCGATCCGGACCTCCCCTGGAAGGGATTCCTCAAGATCGACCGGCCGCTGGTGCCCATAATCGCCGCCGTCGAGGGCGTGGCCATCGCCGGCGGCACCGAGATCCTGCTCGGCACCGACATCCGCGTCGCCGCCGAGAGCGCCCGTTTCGGCGTGTCGGAGGTCCGCTGGTCGCTCTACCCGATGGCCGGCTCGGCGGTGCGCCTTCCCCGCCAGATCCCCTACACCGCGGCCGCCGAGATCCTCCTCACCGGCAAGCACATAAGCGCTGCGGAGGCCCGGGAACTCGGGCTGGTGGGACACGTCGTCCCCGACGGCCAGGCGCTGGCCAAGGCCAAGGAGATCGCCGCGCAGATATCGCTCAACGGGCCGCTGGCTGTCGAGGCCGTGCTGCAGACCCTGCGCAACACCGGTGGCATGACCGAGGCGGAGGCCTTCGCCGACGAGTGGCCCCGGGGCCAGGCGGTCTTCGCCAGCGACGACGCCAAGGAAGGCCCCCGGGCCTTCTCGGAGAAGCGGATACCGGAGTTCAAGCGGCGATGACCGACACCACACCGAACCAGCCCGTCAGCATCCCCGACGGCTTCGACACCACCGACCCGGACCTGGTCCAACGCGGGGTGCCCATGCGGGAGCTCGACCACCTGCGGTCGCGTACCCCCGTCTGGTGGAACCACCAGGACCCCGGCTTCGGCTTCGACGACGGGGGCTTCTGGCTCGTCACCCGTCACGCCGACGTGAGGGAGGTCTCGCTCAACCCCGACGTGTACTCGAGCTACGCCAACGGTGCCATCGTCCGCTTCATGGAGGGCATGGACCGCGGCTCGATCGAGATGCAGCGGGTGATGATCCTCAACCAGGACGCCCCCGACCACACCAAGCTGCGCCGGATCGTCAAC
>JAKAXN010000421.1 GCA_021816565.1 Actinomycetes bacterium | reverse complement strand
CACCCATGGCCACGTTGGAGGGCAAGGTCCTCATAGTCACCGGTGCCGCACAGGGCATCGGCCAGGGAGTGGCGCTGCGCGCCGCGCGCCACGGCGCCGCGGTCGTCTGCGCAGACATCCAGGACGACGAGCGCACCGCCAAGATGGTCGCCGAGGCCGGCGCCGCGGTCACCCGGGTGGTGATGGACGTGCGGGTGGCAGCCGACTGGGATCGCCTGATCGCCACCGCCGAGGCCGAGCACGGCGGGGTCGACCTGCTGGCCAACGTGGCCGGGATCGTCAACAAGATCAGCCCCGACAACGTGGTCGAGCTGACCGAGGAAGCCTGGGACGAGGTGCTCGCCACCGACCTGAAGGGCGTGTGGATGGGCATGCGGGCGGCCATACCCGCCATGCTCCGCCGGGGCGGCGGGCGCATCGTCAACATCTCGTCCCTGGCCGCGCTGCGGGGACTGCCCAACCTGGCCTCCTACAGCGCGGCCAAGGGCGGGGTGGCCGCCCTCACCCGCCAGGTGGCCGTCGAGTTCGCCGCGCAGAACATCCTGGTCAACGCCATCGCCCCCGGGACCATCGACACCCCGATCCTGGGCGACATCACCCCGGAGATGAAAGAGCAGTTCGCCGCGGCGCATGCCATCAAGCGCCTCGGGACCCCCGAGGACGTGGCGACCATGGCCGTCCATCTCTTCTCCCCCGACTCGGACTTCATCACCGGCCAGCTGTTCCCCGTGGACGGCGGATGGTCGGTGAGCTGACAGCCGCCTGAAACCCGACTCAGCCCCGCAAGCCCGATGCATCCCCGCAACCCTCGCAACACCCAACCGACGCCATCACAGGAGACACCGATGAACGACAACCATCCGACCGCCCGCCCCGGGCGGCGCCACAACCGGGTCCGCACCACCGTGCCGGTCGCGGCCGCCGCCGCGGCCCTGGCCCTCGTCGCCGGGGCGTGCGGCTCCTCCTCGAGCGGGCGCTCGGCGTCTCCCACCACCGCCGCCGCCGCCACCTCGGCCGGCACCCAGGCATCGGTCACCTCGGCCAGCGGCACCGCCCAGTGCACCGAGCAGCAGTGCAACGTGTACTCCTCGGTGCCGTGGACCCAGTACAAGGGGGTGCGGGTCGGGATCCTCAACCTGGCCCCGGTGCCCGGCGCCACCCGCTGGTCGGACCCGCTCAAGTCCTGCCTGACCACCCACGGGGCCAGCGTCGACTACGTGGACGTCGGCGGGGACATCACCAAGGCGGCGCCGACCATCCGGGGCTGGCTCACCAGCGGCATCAAGGCCATCTTCGACGTCGGGGTGCCCCTCGCGGGGGAGCAGACCCTGCTCGACCAGGCCCACAGCCAGCACATCCCGGTGATCACCTGGGGTGCCGGTAACCCGCCCGAGACGGTCGCCCTCGACGCCAACCAGACCGTCGACGGGGTGCAGATCGCCGAGTACCTGGTCAACAAGCTCGGGACGTCTTTCTCCGTCGAGCTGCTGTCCAACTCCACCAACCCGGCCCTGGTGTCGCGCATGGCCGGGGCCCGGGCGGTCTTCGACCAGTACCCCAACATCAAGGTCGCCTACCAGCAGGTGCCGTCGTTCTCGGTGGAGTCCGCCCAGCAGTCGGCCACCGCGGTGCTGCAGGCGCATCCGAACCTGGGCGCCATCGTCGGGGCCTACGGTGACTACGGCGTGGGCGCGGCCAACGCCGTCAGCCGGGCGGGGGGCAAGACCATCGTGGTGTCCATGAACGGCGACCCCGAGGAGTACACCGCCATCCGCAGCGGCGGACCGCTCAAGGCGACCATCGCCGACGGTCACGAGGCCGGCTCCCAGCTGGCGTGCGAGACCGGGGCGGTGATGCTGGGCGGCGGCCAGCCGGTCGGCAGCCACGTGTTCCTGTCGTCGACCTTCGTCGACTCCGCCAACCTGCCCCCGGTCGGCCAGACCGACAACAGCCCCCGGACGGTGGAGACCCTCGGATCGTGATCCCCGACCCGATCGACGCCGCGCCGGCCGCCGGCCGCCGCCAGCACCCCCGGGAGGTGACTGCGTGAGCATCGCCACCGAGTTCGACCTGTTCCGCCCCGAGGTCGTCGCCGATCCCCACCCCCTCCTGGCCCGGATGCGCAGCGAGGACCCGGTGCACTGGAGCGAGCGGCACCGGGCGTGGATACTGACCCGCTACGACGACGTCCTGGCCGGTTTCAAGGAGCCCCGCTTCTCGGCCGAGCGGGTGCTCCCCGTCCTGGAGTACTGGGACGAGGACGTCGAGGCGATCAGCCCGGTCGCCGACGTGCTGGCCAACTGGATGGTCTTCAAGGACCCGCCCGACCACCCCCGGCTGCGCCGGCTGGTGTCGACCGCCTTCCGGCCCCGGGCCATCGCCCGGCTGGAACCGGAGATAGTCGCCGCCGTCGACCGCCTGATCGGCGACCTGCCCGCCACCGCCGACGACCGGGGCCGGGTCGACATCACCGCCAGCTTCGCCGGGCCGCTGCCGGCCATCGTCATCGCCCACATGCTCGGCGTGCCCGAGGGGGACCTGCACCAGTTCCGCCACTGGTCCGACGAGCTCACCGACCTGGTCTTCGGGGCCACCGAGGTCCCCGACCGCCGGGAGCGGGGCCAGAAGGCCCTGCAGTCCCTCGCCGATTACTTCGGCGGGCTGATCGAGGAGGCCCGGGCCCACCCGCGCGACAACGTGCTCGGGTCGCTGATCCAGTCCCACGACGACGGCGACAGCCTGAGCACCGAGGAGCTCATCTCCACCTGCACCCTCCTGCTCTTCGGCGGGCACGAGACGACCACCGCCCTGATCGGCAACGGGCTGGCCGCCTCGCTCTCGCGCTCGTCCGACCTGGTCGAGCTGATGGGCCAGCCGGGCGACGCGGCCGCCGCAGTGGAGGAGATGCTGCGCTTCGAAGGCCCGGCCAAGGTGGAGGTCCGCTACGCCGCCGACACGGTGGAGCTGCGGGGGAAGCGCATCGAGGCGGGACAGAGGGTGTTCCTGGCGGTGATAGCCGGCAACCGGGACCCCGAGACCTTCGAGGACCCCGACCGCCTGGACCTGCGCCGCTCCCCGAACCCGCATCTCGGGTTCGGCTTCGGCGCCCACTTCTGCCTGGGGGCCACCCTGGCCCGCACCGAGGCCCGCATCGCCCTGCAGGCCCTGCTGCGGCGCTTCCCCGGCATCTCCCTGGCCGCCCCCTACGAGAGCCTGCCGTGGCGGCCCACCCTGATCAGCCGCAGCCTGGTGTCGGTCCCCGTCGAGCTGGGGGAGCCGGCGTGAACCTGGAAGGCGCCGGGGCGGTGATCACCGGGGGAGGATCGGGGCTGGGGGCGGCCACCGCGGCCCGGCTGTGCCGGGCCGGGGCCCGGGTCACGATCCTCGACATCGACGAGGCGGCCGGGTCGTCGATGGCCGGGACCCTCGGCGAGGGGGCCCGCTTCGTGGCCTGCGACGTGGCCGACGAGGCCGACGTGCGCCGTGGCATCGAAGCGGCCGGCTCCGACGCCCCGGTCCGGGTGGTGGTCAGCTGCGCCGGGATCGGCCTGCCCCGGCGCCTCATCGGCCGGGAGGGCCAGGCCCACCCGCTGGCCGACTTCCAGCGGGTCCTGTCGGTCAACCTGACAGGCACGTTCAACGTCATGCGGATCGGGGCGGAGGCCATGCTGTCCAGCCCGCCCGGGCCCGACGGCGAGCGGGGGGTGATCGTCACCACCGCGTCGGTCGCGGCCTTCGACGGCCAGCGCGGCCAGGTGTCGTACGCCGCGTCCAAGGGGGCCATCGTGGCCATGACCCTGCCGGCCGCCCGGGACCTCGGCGGCCACGGCATCCGGGTCTGCTGCATCGCCCCCGGGCTGATGGACACCCCCCTGTTCCACACCCTGCCGCCCGAGACCGTCGCCGGCCTCACCGCCGACACGGTGTTCCCGGACCGGCTCGGCCTCGGGGAGGAGTTCGCCCTGCTGGCCGAGCACATCGTCAACAACCGTTACCTCAACGCCGAGGTCATCCGCCTCGACGCCGGCATCCGCATGCGCGCCGCGTGAGCAACCCGACCCGAGCGGGCCTCGCGCCGTCACCCACACCAAGGAGAACCAGCCCATGGACGTAAGAAGCCTGATGCGCCGGGCCGCCAGCCACCACTCCGGCTCCGAGGCCATCTCCGCCGAGGGGCGCAGCCTCACCTTCGCCGAGGCGTGGAGCCGGGGCCTGCGCATGGCCAACGCCCTGCTCGACAGCGGACTGAAGCCCGGCGACCGGGTAGGGGTGCTCGAGGACAA
>JAKAXN010000420.1 GCA_021816565.1 Actinomycetes bacterium | reverse complement strand
TACCAGCAGAACCACGGTGGTCAAGACTCCTCGGCCTACCCTTCGATATCAGGGACCGTAAGGCATGGCGCGACCGAAGTGGTGGATCCCACCCGGGCTCGCACAAGCCGTCAGTCCAGCCGGTTACATGATGAAGCGGGCTGCGAAGCTGAGCTTCAGCAAACTTTCAGGTCCGGGACAACGTAGTTGACCGCCGCCCGGCTGCCAACCCGAGCCCCCAAATTCGCCCCCAACCAGGTGATTGTTACCACCCGGCGATAGCTGAAACGGGGAGAGTCGGCCCAGGCCGGCCGCTCAGGCCGGCGGCTCCTCGTCCGGGTCGGCCCCGATGAGGGCGTCGATGTCACTGTCGAGGGCGTCCATGTCGGGCATCGGGGTGTTGACCAGGGGCATGGCCAGGTCCCCCGCCGGGCGCCTCCACTGGCCGCTCCGCCCGCCGGTCTTCTCCCACAGGGCCAGCTCGCCGACGACCATGGAGCGGTCGGCCGACTTGCACATGTCGTAGATGGTGAGGGCGGCGATGGCGCAGGCCGTCATGGCCTCCATCTCCACCCCGGTGCGGTCGACGGTCTCGACCTGGGTCTCCACCTCTACGTAGTTGTCGCCCAGGTTGAAGTTGATGGTGACGGCGCCGACCAGCAGCGGGTGGCACAGGGGGATCATGTCGGCGGTCCGCTTGGCCGCCTGGATCCCGGCGATGCGGGCTGCGCCCAGCACGTCGCCTTTCGACATGGCGTTGGCAGCGACCTTGCTGGTCGTCTCCTGCTTCATGAAGACCTTGCAGCGGGCGATGGCCCGGCGGTGCGTCGCCTCCTTGGGGGTCACATCGACCATGCGGGCACGCCCGAGAGGATCAATATGGGTCAGGCCGCGGTCAGACATGACCCGAGTCTAATTGAACGCCGGCCGCCGCCGAGGGGCCGGGACGGGGGTCAGCCGCCGATCTGGCTCATGCTCCGGGCCGGCCGGATGAAGTGCACCTGGCCGATGGAGTGACCGGCCCACTTGCGCCCCACCTCGGCCTCGATGGCGGCGGCCAGGGCGTCGTCGTCGGCGCCGCCGCGCAGCAGGGGACGCAGGTCGGTCTCGCGCACGGCGAACAGGCAGTTGCGCAGTTGCCCCTCGGCGGTCAGGCGGATCCGGTCGCAGGTGTCGCAGAACTGGCGGGTGACGCTGGCGATCACCCCGACCCGCCCGACCCCGTCGGCGTAGGTGTAGGTCTCGGCCGGGGCGGCGTCGCCGGGCGGGCGGCCGTCGAGGGTCACCAGCGGGTGGGCCGCGTGCACGGCGGCGACGATCTCCGATGCCGGCACGACCGCTGACGAGTCCCACTGGCCCCCGCCGTCGAGGGGCATCCATTCGATGAAGCGGATCTCAACCCCCTTGTCCCGGCCGAAGCGGGCGAAGTCGACGATCTCGTCGTCGTTGACCCCGCGGACCAGAACGCAGTTGACCTTGACCGGGTCGAGCCCGGCGGCCAGGGCCGCGTCTATGCCCTCGAGGACCCGCTCCAGGGCGTCGCGCCCGGTGATGGCGGCGAAGCGGTCCGGGCGAAGCGAGTCGCAGGAGATGTTGACCCGGCGGAGTCCGGCCCGGGCCAGGTCGGCGGCCTGGTGGGCCAGGGTGGCCCCGTTGGTGGTCATGGCCAGATCCACGCCCAGCTCGGCCAGCCGGCCGATCAGCACCGGCAGGTGGGCCCGCACGGTCGGCTCGCCGCCGGTGATGCGGATGCTGTCGAAGCCGAAGCGCTCGACACACACCCGGGCCACCCGGGTGAGCTCCTCGTAGCTCAGCACCTCCTCGCGCGGCAGCCACTTCATGCCCTCCTGGGGCATGCAGTAGGTGCAGCGGAAGTTGCACCGGTCGGTGATGGAGATCCGCAGATCCCGGACCGTCCGGTTGTACGGGTCCACCAGGGGAACACTCACCGGGTCCAGCTTAAATACCCCCACCGGTTAGGAGCACGCCGATCCGGTCGCCGGTGTCGATCCGGGCCCCGGGCGGGGTGACGGCCAGGGCGTCGGCCCAGGCCATGGCGTAGAGCTGGTGGGAACCCTGCCCTCCCGAACTGGACACCCGCAGGAAGCCGTCGTCGCCGAAGCGGGCCCGCACCCGGACGAACGTGGTGCGCCCGTCACCGGCCCCCCGCCAGCCCGGGCCCTCCACCACCGCCGGCACCGGCCGGCGGTGCACCTCGGCGTCGGGCCGGCCGCTCATGCGCCTCAACCCCGGGCGGGCCAGCAGCTCGTAGCTGACCATCGAAGACACCGGGTTGCCGGGCAGGCCGAATACCGGTGTGTCGCCGATGCGCCCGAAGGCGAACGGCTTGGCCGGGCGGATGGCCACCTGCATCCAGCGCATCCGCCCGATGCGGTCCAGAACCGCCTTGACGTAGTCGAAGTCGCCCATGCTGACCCCACCGCTGGTCATCACCGCGTCGCAGCGGGCCGTCCCGTCGCGCAGGGCCGCCTCGATGACCGACTCGTCGTCGGGGGCCAGGCCCAGGTCCACGGCGACGAAGCCGTCCCGGCGCAGCAGCGACAGGAGGGTGCGCCGGTTGGAGTCCCGGATCTGCCCGGGCTCGAGGCGGCCGCCGCCGTCGACCAGCTCGTCGCCGGTCGACAGCACCCCCACCACCGGGGCGGGCACCACCGGCACCTTCCGGCAGCCCACGCTGCAGAGGACGCCCAGGTGGCCCGGCCCGAGTACCGTGCCGGCCGGGAAGAGCTCCTGGCCGGCGGCTATGTCCTCACCGGCGTCGCGGATGTGATCGCCGGCCTCGGCCGGGGCCAGGACCTCGACCTCGTCGCCTTCGCTGCGGGTGTTCTCGACGATGGCCACCGCGTCGGCACCGTCAGGGAAAAGGGCCCCGGTCATGATCCGCAACGCCTCTCCGGGTCCCACCGGCCCGGCGGGGGGCCGGCCGGCGCCGAGGGTGCCGATCACCTTCAACCGGACCGGGCGGTCCACGGCCGCGGAGGCCACGTCGGCGCCGCGGACGGCGTAGCCGTCCATGGCGGTGTTGCGGAACGGCGGCACCGACTCGGCGGCGCGGACCGCCTCCGCCAGCACCAGCCCGAGAGCGTCGGCCACGTCGGCCTCGGCGGGCGGCCGGGGCGGGCAGGCCGCCAGCACCTCGGCCTGGGCCTCCTCCAGGGGGATCATCCCCGCCGGACCACTTCTTCGAGAAAGGCCCGGAAGTCGGCGCCGAGGTCGTCACGCTCGAGGGCGAACTCGACGGTCGCCTTCAGGAAGTCGATCTTGTTGCCGGCGTCGAAGCGCCCATCGGAGAAGGTGTAGCCGAACACCTTCTCGTCGGGGATGAGCCCCTTGATGGCGTCGGTCAGCTGGATCTCCCCGCCCCGCCCCGGCTTGGTGTCGGCGATGGTCTCGAACACCCGGGGGGTGAGCACGTAGCGGCCCATCACCCCCAGATCGGAAGGAGCCTCCTCCGGCGAGGGCTTCTCGATGATGTCGCTGACGTCCACCAGGTTCTCCCCGGCCGGCTCGGCGGCCACGCATCCGTAGAGCGACACCTCCCGGCCGACCACCTTCTTGAGCGCCAGGACCGAGGCCCCGGTCCGCTCGTAGGCACCGATCATGCCGGCCAGGATCCCCGACTTGGGGTGCATGAGGTCATCGCCGAGCATCACCACGAACGGCTCGTCGCCGATGTGCTCGCGGGCCATGCCGACGGCATGACCGAGACCGAGGGGCTCCCCCTGGCGGATGTAGTGGATATCGGCCAGATCGGAGATGGAGCGCATCTGCTCCAGGGCGTCGTGCTTGCCCCCCTTCTCCAGTAGCGCCTCCAGCTCGACGGAGCGGTCGAAGTGGTCCTCGATGTCACGCTTGCCGCGGCCGGTGATTATGAGGATGTCGGTGATCCCCACGCTCACCGCCTCCTCCACCACGTACTGGATGGTGGGCTTGTCCACCAGGGGCAGCATCTCCTTGGGGACCGCCTTGGTGGCCGGCAGGAAGCGCGTACCCATACCTGCAGCGGGGATCACCGCCTTGCGGATGGTGGTCGGCATGGGGTTGTTCTACCACCGGGCAGCGCCGTCAACCCGAAGCGGTGGTCGGGCCTGCGCCGAACCAGCGACGTTGGGCTACACTTGGCACTCAAAGGCTGCGAGTGCTAAGGCCCGGAGGAGACGGTCGTCCAAATGCCGACTTACGAATATGCGTGCAAGAACTGCGGCGAGCACCTCGAGGTGGTCCAGTCCTTCAAGGACGAGGCCCTGACCACCTGCCCGGCGTGCGGCGGGGATCTCCGCAAGG
>JAKAXN010000419.1 GCA_021816565.1 Actinomycetes bacterium | reverse complement strand
TACCAGCAGAACCACGGTGGTCAAGACTCCTCGGCCTACCCTTCGATATCAGGGACCGTAAGGCATGGCGCGACCGAAGTGGTGGATCCCACCCGGGCTCGCACAAGCCGTCAGTCCAGCCGGTTACTCAATGAAGCGGGCTGCGAAGCTGAGCTTCAGCAAACTTTCAGGGTCCGGGACAACGTAGTTGACCGCCGCCCGGCTGCCAACCCGAACCCCCGAATTCGCCCCCAACCAGGTAATTGTTACCACCCGGCGGCGGCTGAAACGGGAGGCGTCGGAGCGGGCCGACCGCTCAGGCCGGCGGTTCCTCGTCCGGGTCGGCCCCGATGAGGGCGTCGATGTCGCTGTCGAGGGCGTCCATATCGGGCATCGGGGTGTTGACCAGGGGCATGGCCAGGTCCCCGGCCGGGCGCCGCCACTGCCCGCTCCGCCCGCCGGTCTTCTCCCACAGGGCCAGCTCGCCGACCACCATGGACCGGTCGGCCGACTTGCACATGTCGTAGATGGTGAGGGCGGCGATGGCGCAGGCCGTCATGGCCTCCATCTCCACCCCGGTCCGGTCGACGGTCTCCACCTGGGTCTCCACCTCGACGTAGTTGTCGCCCAGGTTGAAGTTGATGGTGACGGCACCGACCAGCAGCGGGTGGCAGAGCGGGATCATGTCGGCGGTCCGCTTGGCCGCCTGGATGCCGGCGATGCGGGCTGCGCCCAGCACGTCGCCTTTCGACATGGCGTTGGCGGCGACCTTGCTGGTCGTCTCCTGCTTCATGAACACCTTGCAGCGGGCGATGGCCCGGCGGTGCGTCGCCTCCTTGGGGGTCACATCGACCATGCGGGCACGCCCGAGGGGATCAATATGGGTCAGGCCGCGGTCAGACATGACCCGAGTCTAATTGACCGCCGGCCGCCACCGAGGGGCCGGGACGGGGGGTCAGCCCCCGATCTGGCTCATGCTGCGGGACGGCCGGATGAAGTGCACCTGGCCGATGGAGTGACCGGCCCACTTGCGCCCCACCTCGGCCTCGATGGCGGCGGCCAGGGCGTCGTCGTCGGCCCCGCCGCGGAGCAGGGGACGCAGGTCGGTCTCGCGGACGGCGAACAGGCAGTTGCGCAGCTGCCCCTCGGCGGTCAGGCGGATCCGGTCGCAGGTGTCGCAGAACTGGCGGGTGACGCTGGCGATCACCCCGACCCGGCCGGCCCCGTCGGCGTAGGTGTAGGTCTCGGCCGGGGCGGCGTCGCCGGGCGGGCGGCCGTCGAGGGTCACCAGCGGGTGGGCCGCGTGCAGCGCGGCGACGATCTCCGATGCCGGCACCACCGCCGACGAGTCCCACTGGCCCCCGCCGTCGAGGGGCATCCACTCGATGAAGCGGATCTCCACCCCCCGGTCGCGGCCGAAGCGGGCGAAGTCGACGATCTCGTCGTCGTTGACCCCACGGACCAGGACGCAGTTGACCTTGACCGGGTCGAGCCCGGCGACCAGGGCCGCGTCTATGCCCTCCAGGACCCGGTCCAGGGCGTCGCGACCGGTGATGGCCGTGAAGCGGTCCCGGCGCAGCGAGTCACAGGAGATGTTGACCCGGCGGAGCCCGGCCCGGGCCAGGTCGGCGGCCTGGTGGGCCAGGGTGGCCCCGTTGGTGGTCATGGCCAGATCCACGCCCAGCTCGGCCAGCCGGCCGATCAGGACCGGCAGGTGGGCCCGCACCGTCGGCTCCCCGCCGGTGATGCGGATGCTGTCGAAGCCGAAGCGCTCCACGCACACCCGGGCCACCCGGGCCAGCTCCTCGTAGCTCAGCACCTCCTCGCGCGGGAGCCACTTCATGCCCTCCTGGGGCATGCAGTAGGTGCAGCGGAAGTTGCACCGGTCGGTGATGGAGATCCGCAGATCCCGGACCGTCCGGTTGTACGGGTCCACCAGAGGAACAGCCACCGGGTCCAGCTTAAATACCCCCACCGGTTAGGAGCACGCCGATCCGGTCCCCGGTGTCGATCCGGGCCCCGGGCGGGGTGACGGCCAGCGCGTCGGCCCAAGCCATGGCGTACAGCTGGTGGGATCCCTGCCCTCCCGAGCTGGACACCCGCAGGAAGCCGTCGTCGCCGAAACGGGCCCGCACCCGGACGAAGGTGGTGCGCCCGTCGCCGGCGCCCCGCCAGCCCGGGCCCTCGACCACCGCCGGCACCGCCCGGCGGTGCACGTCGGCGTCGGGCCGGCCGCTCATGCGCCGCAGCCCCGGGCGGGCCAGCACCTCGTAGCTGACCATCGACGACACCGGGTTGCCGGGCAGGCCGAACACCGGCGTGTCGCCGATGCGCCCGAAGGCGAAAGGCTTGGCCGGGCGGATGGCAATCTGCATCCAGCGCATCCGGCCGATGCGGTCCAGCACGGCCTTGACGTAGTCGAAGTCGCCCATGCTGACCCCGCCGCTGGTCATCACCGCGTCGCAGCGGGCCGCCCCGTCGCGAAGGGCGGCCTCGATGACCGACTCGTCGTCGCGGGCCAGGCCCAGGTCCACGGCCACGAAACCGTCCCGGCGGAGCAGGGATATGAGGGTGCGCCGATTGGAGTCGCGGATCTGCCCCGGCTCGAGGCGACCGCCCCCGTCGACCAGCTCGTCGCCGGTCGACAGCACCCCCACCACCGGGGCGGGCACCACCGGGACCCTCAGGCAGCCCACGCTGCAGAGGACGCCCAGGTGCCCCGGCCCGAGGACCGTGCCGGCCGGGAAGAGCTCCTGGCCGGCGGAGATGTCCTCACCGGCGGCGCGGATGTGCACGCCGGCCTCGGCCGGGGCCAGGACCTCGACCTCGTCCCCGTCGCTCCGGGTGTTCTCCACGATGGCCACCGCGTCGGCACCATCGGGGAAGAGGGCCCCGGTCATGATCCGCAGCGCCTCTCCGGGGCCCACCGGCCCGGCGGGGGGCCGGCCGGCGCCGAGGGTGCCGGTCACCTTCAACCGGACCGGGCGGTCCGGAGCGGCGGAGGCCACGTCGGCGCTGTGGACGGCGTAGCCGTCCATGGCGGTGTTGCGGAACGGCGGCACCGATTCGGCGGCGCGGACCGCCTCGGCCAGCACCAGCCCCAGGGCGTCGGCCACGTCGATCCCGGCGGGCGGCCGGGGCGGGCAGGCCGCCAGCACCTCGGCCTGGGCCTCCTCCAGGGGGATCATCCCCGCCGGACCACTTCTTCGAGGAAGGCCCGGAAGTCGGCGCCGAGGTCGTCGCGCTCGAGGGCGAACTCGACGGTGGCCTTGAGGAAGTCGATCTTGTTGCCGGCGTCGAAGCGGCCGTCGGAGAAGGTGTAGCCGAACACCTTCTCGTCAGGGATGAGACCTTTGATGGCGTCGGTCAGCTGGATCTCCCCGCCCCGGCCCGGCTCGGTGTCGGCGATGGTCTCGAACACCCGGGGGGTGAGCACGTAGCGGCCCATCACCCCCAGATCGGAAGGGGCCTCCTCGGGGGAGGGCTTCTCGATGATGTCGCTGACGTCCACCAGGTTCTCCCCGGCCGGCTCGGCGGCCACGCACCCGTAGAGCGACACCTCCCGGCCGACCACCTTCTTCAGGGCCAGCACCGACGCCCCGGTCCGCTCGTAGGCGCCGATCATGCCGGCCAGGATCCCCGACTTGGGGTGCATGAGGTCGTCGCCGAGCATCACCACGAACGGCTCGTCGCCGACGTGCTCGCGGGCCATGCCGACGGCGTGGCCGAGGCCGAGGGGCTCCCCCTGGCGGATGTAGTGGATGTCGGCCAGATCGGAGATGGATCGCATCTGCTCCAGCGCGTCGTGCTTGCCGCCCTTCTCCAGCAGCGCCTCCAACTCGACCGAGCGGTCGAAGTGGTCCTCGATGTCACGCTTGCCGCGGCCGGTGATGATGAGGATGTCGGTGATCCCGACGCTCACCGCCTCCTCCACGACGTACTGGATGGTGGGCTTGTCCACCAGGGGCAGCATCTCCTTGGGAACCGCCTTGGTGGCCGGCAGGAAGCGCGTACCCATACCTGCGGCGGGGATCACCGCCTTGCGGATGGTGGTCGGCATGGGGTTGTTCTACCACCGGCCGGCTCCGTCAACCCGAAGCGGTGGTCGGGCCTGCGCCGAACCGCCGGCATTGGGCTACACTTGGCACTCAAAGGCTGCGAGTGCTAAGGCCCCGGAGGGAACGGTCGTCCAAATGCCGACTTACGAATATGCGTGCAAGAACTGCGGCGAGCACCTCGAGGTGGTCCAGTCCTTCAAGGACGAGGCCCTGACCACCTGCCCGGCGTGCGGCGGGGATCTCCGCAAGG
>JAKAXN010000418.1 GCA_021816565.1 Actinomycetes bacterium | reverse complement strand
TGGTCCCGGTGGGCCCGAAGCGGGACCGGTAGGGCAGTACGGAGGCGCGAGGGCAGAAGCGTGCATCCGGCGAGGGATATCTGATCTTGCTGAATGCTCCTGGGCGCTCGACGCGCCATGCACACGAGGAGGAGCGATGCGAAGGATCAATCGAGCGGTCACCATCGGAGGGGTGCTGGCCCTGGGCATGGCCGGCGGTGTCGCCAGCCCGGCGGTGGCCGCACCGGGCGGCGCGACCAACTGGCACGTCGGGGTGTACAACGCCTCCGGGCGGGCCCTGTCGGAGGGGGAGGCGGCCCATCCGGGCGACGGGCTGGCCACCTTCCGGTTCACCACCACGCCGGACACGGCGCTGCTGATCGACACCCAGGGCTCGCAGGCGGGCAACCTGCTCGGCGACCTGACCGGTGAGACCGTGACCGCCACGTTCACCGTGGCCGGCTCCGGGGCCGACCAGTTCACCTATTACGGGGAGGGCGCGCCGACCCCCGCGCCCACGGCTCGGCTGTTCTTCGAGACGTCCGGCGCCGGAGGGTTCGACCCGGCGCACTACTGGTGGTCCAATCCGGTCGGATTCGCCCAGCTCGGACCGGGGACCTTCACGCTGACGGCCACCGTCATCCCGGGTGACTGGTCCGACTACAACGGGCAGGAGGGGACCACGGTCCAGGACGGGTTCGCCGCAGCGGCGGCGCACGTCACGGGCATCGGCCTGTCCTTCGGCGGGGGTGGCTTCTTCGAGAACGGGGTGGGGTCCCCTGACGCCACCCTCACCCTGAGCAGCTTCACCGCCGGATAGTCGACGGTCCGGGCTTCCCCGGCCGGTCGGGCCCCGGGGCCCGTATCGGCCGGCAGCCCGGGGACCTTTTCCGGGCCATCCGATTAGGGACCAAGGTCCTCTCCGCGAACCAGGGGGGTGCGCGCCGAGAAATGTAGGGCTACCCGTCCCGCGCCCGGGGTGGGGCGACGCAAGGAGCGCTGCCGCGAATGGCCCACACCGCCACCCCCCGAACCGCTGACGGTCTGTCAACTAACGGCGGGATCATCGCCGCGCTGGGCGTGGCGGTGGTCCTGACCGACCTGGAGGGGTTCGTCGAGGCGTGGAACGGGGCGGCCGAGGCGCTCTACGGCTGGTCGGCGGAGGAGGCGCTGGGCCGGGACGTCGCCGAGCTGCTCCCGGCCCGGCCGGCCGGGGCCTCCGGGCCGCCCGGCGGATGGGCCCGGGACCCGTGGTGGGGGAGCGGTGAGTACCTGGTGGTCGCCAGATCCGGGCGGGAGGTCCGGGCGGAGGTCGCCACGACACCGGTCATAGACGCCGCCGGCGAGGTGGTCGGGGCCGTGTCGGTCAGCGTGGACCTGACGGAGAGGACCCGGGCCGCCGAGCGGGTGGCCGACTCCGAGTCCCGGTACCGCAGCCACTTCTCCGCCAGCCTGGTCCCACAGGTGACCACCACCCCCGAAGGCGTCATCGAGGCGGTCAACCCGGCCTTCTGCGAGCTGCTCGGCCGGTCCGAGGAGGAGATGGTGGGCCGCCCGGCCGCGGCCTTCGCCCACCCCGAGGACCGATCCTCCCTGGAGGACGGCTTCGCCGGGCTCGACGAGCACGCACCGCAGTGCTGGAAGGCGGAGCGCCGGCTGGTGCGCGGCGACGGCACCGTCATCTGGGTGGAGACCATGCCCTCGGTGGTGCGCGGACCCGACGGTGTCCCCGAGCGGGTGGCGGCCATCGTAGTGGACGTCACCGAGCAGAAGCGCTCCGATGAGATGCTGCGGGCCAGCCAGCGGCAGATCCTGGAGCTGCTGGCCCTGACCGAGGCGATCCAGGCGTCGGCGCCGGTGGCGTCGGGGGTGATCGACGCCGAGTTCCGCATAATCCAGGCCAATGCCACCATGGCGGAGCTGCTGGGCTTCGACCGCGACCGGTCCCTCGGCCGCCCCGTCGAAGAGGTCCTGCCCGACCTGTACCCCCACTTCACCGGCCGGTACCGGGAGGTACTCAGCTCCGGGGCGGCGGTGGCGGCCCTCGAGGTGGTGGCCGGTCCGACCCCGGCGGAGTCGTCGTTCTGGCTCACCAACTACTACCCGGTGCGCGTCGAGGGGGAGGTGGCGGCCATCGGGATAGTGGGCATCGACGTGTCGGTGACCAAGCGGGCCGAGGCGTTCAACCGGGCCGTGATGGAGACCATGGCCGAGGGGCTCTACGCCATCGACGCCGACGGGCGGATCACCTTCGTCAACCAGGCCGCCACCAGGATGCTCGGGTGGCCCTCCGACGAGCTGCTGGGCTGCGACGCCCACCAGGCCATGCACCACCAGAGGCCCGACGGTGGCAGCTACCCGGCATCGGAGTGCCCGCTGCTGCGGGTGCTGCAGTCCAACGCCGCGGCGCGGGTGGTGGACGAGGTGTTCACCTGCAAGGACGGGGCGCTCCTGCCGGTGGCCTACTCGGTGGCGCCGCTGTGCAGCGAGGGGGCGGTGTACGGCGCGGTCGTGGTGTTCCGGGACGTGACCGAGGAGCAGGAGCAGGCCCGCCAGGCCCGCCGGGCGCTGGACGAGCTCAGCTGGGTCGGGCGGATCAGGGACGCCCTGGACGAGGGCCGCTTCGTGCTCTACAGCCAGCCGATCAGGTCCGTCCGGGGTGACCTGCCCGACGCCGAGGAGCTGCTGATCCGATTGGTGCTCCCCAGCGGGAAGACCATCCTGCCGGCGGCGTTCCTGCCCACCGCGGAGAAGTACGGCCTCATCGCCGACATCGACCGCTGGGTCATCGGCCAGGCCGTGGCGCTGGCCGCCGCCGGGCGGCGGGTCGAGGCCAACGTGTCGGCAGAGACGGTCAGCCAGCCGGGCTTCCTGCCGTGGGTCGCCGGGTTGCTGGCCGCCAGCGGCGCCGACCCATCCCTGCTGGTGCTCGAGCTGACCGAGACGGCGCTCATGCGGAACCTCGATGTCGGGGAGGACTTCGCCCGGGCGGTGACCGCTATGGGCTGCCAGCTGGCCCTCGACGACTTCGGCACCGGCTTCGGGAGCTTCACCTACCTGAAGCGGCTGCCGGTCTCGTACCTGAAGATCGACCAGGAGTTCGTGCGGGACCTGACCGCCAACGCCGACAACCGGCACGTGGTGCGGGCCGTCGTCAGCCTGGCCAAGGCGTTCGGGCAGCGGACCATCGCCGAGGGGGTCGAGGATCCCGGCGTGCTCGGCCTCCTGTCCGAGCTCGGGGTGGACTACGCCCAGGGATTCCATGTCGGGGAGCCGGAGATGCTCCGGCCGGCGGTTCAGTCCTCGCCGTAGTCGCCGTCGGGGTGGTCGGCCTGGCCCAGGCGCCAGTAGCCCCGGGTGGCCATGGCCGAGGCGCCCACCCGGCCGGTGGCCAGCAGGTCGGCCCGGATGCGCCTCACCCCGGTGGCCTCGCACGCCACCCAAACCGAGGTCTCCCCGCTGAGCGGCGCGGCGGCGACGGCCCGCCGGAGGCTCTCGCCCGGCGCCCCCGGATCGGCGGCCATCCACTCCAACGAGATCCCCTCCGGGGGCTGCAACCCGTCCAGCGGGTCGCCGCTGTCGGTCTCCACCAGCACCCGGCCGGTGGTCCCGGCCGGCAGGAACTCGAGGAGGGTGCCGATGGCCGGCACGGCGCTCTCGTCGCCGCCGATCAGCCACGGCCCGGGGCCCAGCCCGAGGTTGAAGCGGCCGCCGGGGCCGCCGATGGCCAGCCGGTCACCCACCCGGGCCCGCTCGGCCCAGTTGGAGGCCAGCCCGTCGCCGTGGATGACGAACTGCACCTCCAGCCGGCCGGTGGCCGGGTCGAAGCGGCGGGGGGTGTAGGTGCGCATGGGCGGCCGGGGCCCGCCCGGACCGGTGCGGCCGCCGGGTCCGTCCGGTCCCGGGGTGGGCAGGTCCACGTGGCGCTGGCCGCCGGCGGGCAGCAGCACCTTGATGTGCTGGGCCGGCTGGGTGATCTCGAAGCCGTCGAACTCACCGGTGAAGACCACCGACACCAGGCGGGGGCCCAGCCTCTCGACCGCGGCGACCTCGACCGGGCGGAGACGCCGGCGCCGGCGGGTGGGGGGAGCGTCAGCCATGGTCCTTCTCCTGCTCCTGAGGTGGCGGGGCCACCGACGCTAGCGCCCCTCCGGGCCCGGGCCGAAAGCGACAATGCAACCAATAGTGGCGGGGCGAGCCCGATCCGTCTACCATCACGGCAGGAGTCATGCGGTCCGCCACCGGCATGGCTGGGCGCTTCAAGCGGGAATCTTCGGCGTCGCCTTGACCCTGCGTGTCCGAAGGTCCG
>JAKAXN010000417.1 GCA_021816565.1 Actinomycetes bacterium | reverse complement strand
ACCGCTAGCGAGGAGCTAGCGGTTCCACCCGCTAGCCTGGCGATCGGGATGATCGCATGCGCGTAGAACGCTGCTTCGCTTTTGTGGACCTGAGCGGCTTCACCGCGTTCACCGAGCACTACGGAGACGACCGGACGGTGGCGGTGCTCACCCGCTTCCGGGGGCTGGTGCGCGAGATCGCCGCCCGCCGGGGGGTGCGGGTGACCAAGTGGCTGGGTGACGGCGCCATGCTCAGCTCGGCCGACAGCGGGGCAGTGGTGGCCATGGTGGTGGAACTGGCCGACCGGGTCCCCGAGACCGTGCCCCTCGGCATCCGGGCCGGCCTGGCCTCGGGAGCGGTGATCATGTTCGAGGGCGACGACTACATCGGCCGCCCGGCCAACGTGGCCGCCCGGCTCTGCGATGCCGCGTCCACCGGGGAGATCCTGAGCACCCGGGAGGCGGCCAGCCAGGCCCCCAGGTGGGTCGTCAGCGGCCCGTTCGCCGCCTACCCGGTCCACGGCCTGGACCGCCCGGTAGAGGCCGCGGTGCTGCGCATCGGGACCGGCCCCCAGACGGCGGTGGACCCCTGCTGCGGGCTGACCCTGCCGGTCCAGCCCGGTCTCGACACCCGCTTCGGCGCCGACGGCAGCGTGCAGCGGTTCTGCTCCACCGCCTGCGCCGTGGCCTGGGAGGAGAGCCAGCGCCAGCCGCCCACCTCGCAAGAGGTGCCCAGCCCGGCCCGGTGAGCGACCCCGCCGCCGGACCGGCGTCGCCCCGCCTGGCCCCGCTGACCGCCCGCTCGGTCCTGCTGTCGGTGCTGCTCGGCAGCCACCCGCCGGAGCTCGCGGTGCGGGACCTGGTGCGGGCGGCCGAGCTGTTCGGCATCAGCGACGGCTCGGCCCGGGTGGCCCTGTCCCGGCTCAACTCCGAGGGCGACGTGGTGGCCACTGACGGTGTGTACCGCCTGAGCCACCGCCTGCTGGAGCGCCAGGGCGACCAGGACCGGGCGGTGCGGCCGGCCACCCGCCCATGGAAGGGGCAGTGGGAGCTGGCCGTGGCCGACCCGGCCGCCACCGCCGGCGAGCGGTCCGCCGTCGGCGCCGACCTGGCCCGGCTGCGGCTGGCGGAGCTGCGCCCCGGGGTGTGGGCCCGCCCCGACAACCTGGCCCGGGAGTGGCCGTCGGAGCTGAGCGCCCGGGTGCTGCGCTTCCAGGGCCGGCCCGGCCCGGGCCAGCCGCCCCCGGCGGAGCTGGCCGCCCGGCTGTGGGACCTCGAGGGATGGTCGGACACGGCCGGCCGGCTGATGGCGGCCCTGCGCTCCGGCCGGGACCCGGCCGAGCGGTTCGTGGCCGCCGCCGCCATCGTCCGCCACCTGAGGGCCGACCCGGTGCTGCCGCCCGCACTGCTGCCCGCCCGCTGGCCCGGGTCCCGCCTGCGGGCCGCCTACGACGGCTACCGCCGGGAGCTGGGCGAGATGCTGCGCCGGGAGCAGCTCGGCCCGGCACCCGGCTGAGGGCTCACCCGGCCGGGGCCGGGCCGGGTGAGCCGACGGCGGGAGCCGGGTCCGGCCGGGAGCACAGGGCCCGCCACAGGGCGGTGTAGCTGGGGTACTCGATCTCGGGGGTTACCCACCCCGACGCCACCAGCTCCCGGTGCAGGTCGGGCAGCCGGCGCCACGGGATACCCATGTCCACGTGGTGGGCCAGGTGCCAACCGGTGTGGTACGGGACGATCCAGAACCGGGCCAGCGGCCGTTGGCGGACCACGTGGGTCGTGCGCCGACGGTCGTCGGAGCGCTCCATACCGGCGTGCTCTGCGATGGCCCGCAGCCGGTTGAGCACCCGCCACACCGTCATCCAGGGGGCCAGCCACAGCAGCGGGTACAGCCACCACCGGCCGCTGGCGGCCCAGAACGCCGCCCAGATGACGACCTGCACCCCGAGTATCCGCCCGGCGACCGGGCGCGACGACCGCTTGGTGAGCGCCTGGATCAGGGGCAGCAGGTTCTTGTAGCCCGACACGCCGGACGCGTCGCGCACCAGTTTCCGCCGCATCGAGGCCCGGGTGATGGGATAGCCGCTGTAGAGGCCCAGGTCGGGCTCCTCGGGGCCCATCTCGTCCTTGTGGTGGGCCATGTGCGAGCGGCGGTACACGTCGAAGGGGGTGAAGGCCGGGTAGGCCAGCATCCACCGCCCGACCAGGTCATTGACGCTCTTGCGGTTGAAAAGCAGCCGGTGCGCCGCCTCGTGGCCCAAGATGTTGAGCAGGGCCATGGCCCGGCCCAACAGGAAGAAGGCGATCACGTAGGCCCACCACCGGCCGATGGCCGCAGCCGCGGCCACCACCCCGAACGACTGCAGCCAGGCCCCGGCCACCGTGAGGATGTTGCGCCGATCGGGTATGCGCCGCAGCTCCGCCCGCAGATCGGGGCAGGGCCGCCCGGTGGCGGTCAAACGGTCCGTCGGCAGCACCTCGGGGAGCGCACCGACCGGGGGAACCATGGTCAGGGCCATCGCCCGCCATGTTACAGCTGAGGACGCGATCCGTCTACGGGCGTAATACCAGTCGGGGCCGTCAACCGAGTTCCACCGCGGCCTCCGGCCCGAGGCTCGAGGGCCGGGCCAGCCCCCACTGGCCGGACCGGCGTCGCCGCCTCGGCGACCGGATGGCCAACGCCGACACCACCGCCAGCACCGTCACCGCCGCCCCGGCCAGGTAGGCCTCCTGGTAGGAGGCCACCACCCCGACGAGGTGCTGGCGGGTGTTCTGGACGGTCTCCATCACCTGGATGCCCGCCACCACCCCGATCTGGCTGGCGACCTGCATGGCGGCGCTGGCCGAACCCATCCGGGCCGGGTCGACCGCCCCGGCGACCATGGCCGAGACCGAGGGGGACGCCACCCCGTTGGCCAGGCCCGACGCCCCCAGGGCCACCACTATCAGCAGCGCCGACGACCCGGGGACCAGCACGGAGAACGCCAGCATCGACGCCAGCAGGACCAGGCCCCCCGACACCGCGGCAGCCCGCTCCCCCGTGCGTACGGCCATGTAGCCGGCGGCCGGGGCGGCCACCGCGAAGACCAGGGGGCGGGCGATCTGGAAGAACCCGGCCGCCCCGATGCTGTAGTGCAGGCCCTGCTCGAGGAACAGCGGGGTGAGGAAGAACCCGCCCATGTAGGCGAAATTGATGGCGAAGGCGGCCAGGCACGGCAAGGTGAAGCTGCGGTTGGTCAGCCACTCGAGCGGGAACACCGGGGAGGTGGCCCGCCGCTCCACCAAGGCGAACAACGGGAAGGCCACCAGCGCCGCGGCCAGCGAACCGAGCACCACCGGGCTGGTCCAGCCGGTCCCGCTCCGGTTGATGCACAGCAGCATGGCGCCCACCCCGAGAGCGAGCAGCGCCGCTCCCTGCAGGTCGAGCGCCTCCCCCGGGTGGCGGTCGGTCTCGGGCAGGGACCGCAGATTGACGACCAGGGCGGCCAGGATGAGCGGCACCTGGGCCACGAAGATCCACCTCCAGCCCAACGCCTGCACCACCGGGCCGCCGATGGCCACGCCGATGACCGGGCCGCCGGCACCGACCAGCGACCACCAGCCCAGCACCTTGGTCCGCTCGGTGGGACCGAACACCCGGAACAGGAGGGCCCACGACGACGCGGTGATGGCCGCTCCGCCGATCCCGGAGAAGAGCCGGGCGGCGATCAGCGTGCCGGCGTTCCAAGACAGAGCGGTGAGGACGGCGCACAGCAGGGACCCGGCCAGTCCGGCCAGGTACAGCCGGCGGTGGCCGTGCAGGTCACCGATGCGGCCCAGCACCGGGGCCGACACCCCGACCACCAGCAGCGGCCCGGTGATGGCCCAGGTGAGCACGCTCGAGGTGGTGTGGAGGCTGTGGGCGATGTCGACCAGCGCCACGTTGAAGATGGTGAAGGTGACGTTGGTCGACAGCAACCCGAACAGCACGGTCACGAGGAGCCAGGTCCTAGACCCTGCTTTCGGCGGCGCCCCTGCCCCGGGCGAGCCGCTCATCTACCCGAGCGGGTCGGCGAAAGGATCCTCGCTCGGCCCCCCGCTTAACTCATCCCCGGCCGACGCCAGCTCCTCCTCCGGAACCCAGGCGGCGTACCCGCTGCGTTCCAGCTCGTCGGCCAGCTCCGGACCGCCGCTGGCCACCATCCGGCCCCGGAACAGCACGTGGGTGCGGTCGGGCCGCAGCTCGGCCAGCAGCCGGGTGTAGTGGGTGATGGCCAACACCCCCAGGTCGATCTCGGTGGTGGCCGCCTCGACCCGGCGGGCCACCGCCCGC
>JAKAXN010000416.1 GCA_021816565.1 Actinomycetes bacterium | reverse complement strand
TGACGTCAGCGTGGAGTTGGGCGACGATTTCGTCGCCGAGGTGGAGATCCACCGCCCCCCGAACAACTTCTTCGACGCTTCGCTCATCGCCAGCCTGGCCGACGCCTACGAGGACCTGGCCTCGGGGCCGTGCCGGGCCATCGTGTTGTGCTCGGAGGGCAAGCACTTCTGTGCCGGCGCCGACTTCCACAACGAGAGCGACGCCGAGGCCCTCCCCGAGGAGGGGGCGGCCGGCCTGTACCAGCAGGCCGTGCGGCTGTTCCGGGCCCCCCTTCCGGTGGTGGCGGCCGTGCAGGGGGCGGCCATCGGCGGCGGCCTGGGCGTGGCCTGCTCGGCCGATTTCCGGGTGGCCGCGCCCGAGGCCCGCTTTGCCGCCAACTTCGCCCGCCTGGGCTTCCACCAGGGGTTCGGCCTGAGCGTGACGCTGCCGCCCATCGTCGGCCAGCAGTTCGCCCTGGAGATGCTCTACACCGGCCGGCGCATCGGCGGTGAGGAGGCCCGGGAGCGCGGCCTGTGCGACCGCCTGGTGGACCTGCCCTCCGTGCGGGCCGAGGCCCGGTCCCTGGCCGGCGAGATCGCCGGATCGGCGCCGCTGGCGGTGCGTTCCATCCGCCAGACCATGCGCGGCCATCTGGCCGACGAGGTGGCCCGCATCACCGAGCGGGAGGACGCCGAGCAGGTGCGGCTGCGCGTCACCGAGGACTTCGCCGAAGGCGCCCGGGCCAGCCTGGAGCGGAGGCCCCCGGCTTTCGAGGGGCGCTGACCTGAGCCCGGCGTCGGGGCCCACTCCGGCGGTGACGGTGGTGGCACGCGCCGGAGTGGAGTTCCGGGTGCACCGCTACGACCACGATCCCGACGCCCCGTCCTACGGCGAGGAGGCGGCCGAGGCTCTCGACGTGGACCCGGACCGGGTGTACAAGACCCTGGTGGCGCTGGTCGACGGCCGGCCGGTGGTGGCCGTGGTCCCGGTGTCGGGGGAGCTGGACCTGAAGGCCCTGGCCGCCGCCCTCGGAGGTCACCGGGCCGTGATGGCCCACCCGGCCGAGGCCGAGCGGCTGACCGGCTACGTGGTGGGCGGGATCAGCCCCCTCGGCCAGAAGCGGCGGATCACCACGGTGGTGGACTCGGGGGCCGGGCGCTGGCCCACCGTGTTCGTGAGTGCCGGCCGCCGGGGGCTGGAGCTGGAGATGCCGCCGGCCGACCTGATCCGCCTGAGCGGGGCGCGCCCCGCCGGGATAGCCCGGCCGGACCGCTGAGAGGCCGTCGCCGGCCCGGGCCTCAGTGGATGCGGTGGTAGACCCCGTAGCCGCCGAGCACCACCGCCGAGACCAGGAGGACGGCCATCACCACGGCGAAGACGAAGTCGGCCTTGCGGGTGACCAGGGCGTAGATCCCGAGGACCTGCGCCGCCACCAGGAGGCCCCCGGCCGCGTAGATCGGTGTCACTCCTGCGGGGATGGGGTCTGGCCAGGCATCGGCGAGAGGCTAGTCGGAGCCACCCGAACGCAGGTAGCGGTCCGGGTCGCTCCAGGCCCCGGTGCGGGCGTCGAAGCGGGCCGCCTCCGCCAGCATCCACTCCGACCGGCCGGCCCGGGCCCGCGTCGAGGAGACCGGCATGTGGTCGGCGTGGAGGTCGAGCACCTGCACCGACGGGGGCAGCGCCGCCGGGAGGGGGGAGCCGTCGCGCCGGGCCAGCAGGACCGCCGGGAGGGAGGCCACGGCGGCGTCACGGGCCTGTTCCGAGCCGCCGTACCAGGCCGGGTCCATCACCTGGTGCCACTTGTCCAAACCCATGATCACCGCGTCGTAGCCGGCCGCCACCTCGGCGATCAGCCGGTGGTCGGTCACCGACACCTCCAGCCAGGGGCGGGTGGCGGCCACCTCGGCCAGCACGGCCAGCCGGTCGGTGAAGGACGGGACCGAGGGGGCCTTGCCCAGCGGCTGGCGGGACACGACCAGCTCCACCCGGTCCAGGCCGCCCTGCCTCCATGCCGCCTGGGCCACCGCCAGGTGGGCGACGGTGGGCGGGTCGAAGGTGCCCGGATAGGCCCCGATCCGACCCGCCACCGTCGGGCCCGTCAGTACCGGTACTGCTCGGGCTTGTAGGGGCCTTCCAGCGGGACGCCCAGGTAATCGGCCTGGCGCTCGCTCAGCTGGGACAGCTTGACGCCCAGCTTCTCCAGGTGCAGCCGGGCCACCTTCTCGTCCAGGTGGCGGGGCAGCACGTACACGCCCACCGGGTAGTGCTCGGTGCGGGTGAACAGCTCGATCTGGGCCAGCACCTGGTTGGTGAACGACGACGACATGACGAAGCTGGGATGGCCGGTGGCGCAGCCCAGGTTCACCAGCCGGCCCTCGGCCAGCACGATGACCGAGTGGCCGTCGGGGAAGTCCCAGGAGTCCACCTGAGGCTTGACCTGGGTCCGGGTGATACCGGGGATGCGGGCCAGGCCGGCCATGTCGATCTCGTTGTCGAAGTGGCCGATGTTGCAGACGATGGCGTTGTGCTTCATCTTCGACATGTGCTCCGCCGTGACGATGTCACGGTTGCCGGTCGCCGTCACGAAGATGTCAGCAGTGCTGACGACATCGTCGAGGGTGAGGACCTGGTAGCCCTCCATGGCGGCCTGCAGGGCGCAGATGGGGTCGATCTCGGTGATGATGACCCGGGCTCCCTGGCCCCGCAGCGACTGGGCGCAGCCCTTGCCCACGTCGCCGTAGCCGAAGACCACGGCGACCTTCCCGGCGATCATGACGTCGGTGGCCCGGAAGATGCCGTCGATGAGGGAGTGCCGGCAGCCGTAGAGGTTGTCGAACTTGGACTTGGTCACCGAGTCGTTGACGTTGATGGCCGGGAAGCGCAGGTCGCCCCGCTCGTGGCGCTGGTAGAGCCGGTGGACGCCGGTGGTGGTCTCCTCGGTGACCCCCTTGATCCCCTCGGCGATGCCGGTCCACAGCTTGCCGTCCTCACGCAGGGTCCGGTTGAGCGTGCCCAGGATGATGCCGTACTCCTCGGAGTCCTCGGGGCCGAGCTCGGGGACCTTCCCGTCGCGCTCGCACTCGGCGCCCAGGTGGACCAGCAGGGTGGCGTCGCCCCCGTCGTCGAGGATCATGTTGGGACCCTGCCCGTCGGGCCAGCGCAGCGCCGTCTCGGTGCACCACCAGTACTCCTCGAGGGTCTCGCCCTTCCAGGCGTAGACGGGGATACCGGCGGCGGCGATCGCTGCCGCGGCGTGGTCCTGGGTGGAGAAGATGTTGCACGACGCCCAGCGGACCTCGGCGCCGAGGGCCACGAGGGTCTCGATGAGCACCGCGGTCTGCACGGTCATGTGGAGCGAGCCGGTGATGCGGGCCCCGGCCAGGGGCTTCTGCCCGGCGTACTCCCGGCGCAGCGACATGAGGCCGGGCATCTCGACCTCGGCCAGGTTGATCTCCCGGCGGCCGAAGTCGGCGAGGGAGATGTCGGCTACGCGGTAGGGGGGGACGGATGTGGTGGTGTCGGGCATGTGGCTCCTGGGTGTTCCGGGGGAAAAAGGAGGATCGGGCGCGCCGAAGCGGGATCCCCCAGGCTGGGGCCTTCAAGCCCTTCCCATCTGGTCAGCCCGGCGGTTTCCACAATAGACGCCCACCGCGGGTACCTTCCCGGGCATGAGCGCCCCCCGCATCCTGGTCATCACCGCCCATCCCGACGACGTCGACTTCGGGGCCGGCGGGTCGGTGGCCGCCTGGACGTCGGCCGGTTCGGAGGTGAGCTACTGCATCGTCACCGACGGGGACGCCGGCGGCTTCGACGAGGCCGTGCCGCGTGAGCAGATCCCGGGCATCCGCCGGGCCGAGCAGACCGCGGCGGCCGCTGCTCTCGGCGTCAGCGACCTGGTGTTCCTCGGCTACCCCGACGGGCGGCTGGAGGTCACCATGGACCTGCGCCGGGACCTGGCCCGGGTCATCCGCCAGGTGAAGCCGGACCGGGTGGTGTGCCAGTCCCCGCAGCGCAACTACGAGCGCATCTTCGCCAGCCACCCCGACCACATGGCCGCCGGCGAGGCCGCCCTGTGCGCCGTGTACCCCGACGCCCGCAACCCCTGGGCGTTCCCCGAGCTGGTGGGCGAGGGGCTGGGCCGCCACGTGGTGTCGGAGGTGTGGATGATGGGCGGACCCGACCCCGACGTGTGGGTCGACGTGACCGCCACCTTCGACAAGAAGCTGACCGCCCTGCGGGCCCACGTCAGCCAGGAGACCGACCGCAACGGCGGCCTGGAGGAGCGCATGCGGGGCTGGCTGGGCATCCA
>JAKAXN010000415.1 GCA_021816565.1 Actinomycetes bacterium | reverse complement strand
CCGGCGGCCCGGCCCACCACGATCTCCTCCACGTCGGCCAGGGCCGCCTCGGCCTCCTGGTACCGGCGGCTCGGGTCGATCTCCACCAGCCGGTTGATCACCGCCAGCAGGGACCGGGGCAGGGACGGGTCGGTCTCCGATGCCGGTCGGGGGGCCAGATGCTGGCGCAGGACCTCGCCGAAGCTCGCTCCGTCCAGCAGGGGGCGCCCCCTGAGGCACTCGTGCAGGGTCAGCCCGAGAGAGTACAGATCGGAGCGCTCGTCGGTCGGAGCCTCGATCAGCCCGGCCTGCTCGGGCGAGCAGTAGCGGGCCGTCCCGACGGCCACGTCACGCAGGGCCGGGTCCAGGTGCCGGCTCCTCGACAGCCCGAAGTCCACGAGGACGGCGCGCCCTAGAGGCTCGCCGTCGACCACCACGTTGGCCGGCTTGATGTCCCGGTGGACCACCCCGTTGCGGTGGGCCACCACCAGCTGTGACAGGACCGCCCGGGCCACCTCCAGCGTTTCGTCCACGTCGAGGGGACCCGCGGCCAGACGCTCCTCCAGGGACCGTCCCGGTTGGTGGCGCTGCACCAACCAGATGTAGGCCCCGTCGGTGCCGTGATCGAGGAGGAACGGCTGCCCGTCGGGACCGTCGAGCGATTGGAGCACCGTGGCCTCGTGGCCGAGCCGGAGGGCCGCGGCGCTGCCGAAGGCCGCGATCTCGGCCACCTTCACCACCACCTGGCCGGACCGGACGGGCTCCTCCGCCAGGTACGTGCGTACCCCGGAGTCGGCTTTGATGAGGCTCATCGGCTGGTATCTGGCCGCGAGCAGGGCCGGGAGGCCCAGCCGGGGAGGCCCGGACGGATGTGGCGATTCGGTCGGTTCGCGGATGTTTTTGCCCCTGTGTCCGCTATGGTGCAATCGTCGGTTGCCTAGCTGGGGTCGATTCTCGCACATCCCCCGGTGGGCCGGTACGGGCCCGTCCGGTTCGTACCGGATTGGGTTTAGCCCTTTCTCTCGTGGGCGAATCGTCCCGGTAAGGGGCGTTCGCCACGAGTGCGGGCATTCGGGCCCCGGGGGCCGTGGCGGCGGGCGGGCGCCGTGCCGGCGGTGCCGCGGCTCCCCGGCTGCGGCCCGGCAATCTAGGGTGTAGGGCCTCGGGCCCGTAGCTCAGCGGTCAGAGCAGGGGACTCATAATCCCTCGGTCGTGGGTTCGATCCCCACCGGGCCCACCGAGAAGCAGGGCCGGCCGGGTCCCGGAAGGGACGGCCGGGTACCGGAGCGGGCTCCGGACGCCCCCCGGGGGGTCGTCCCGCCGTCCGTCGAACGGGCGGGTAACCGAACGGCCAACCGAAATTCGGGCAATCCGCTGCCGAATTCAAATCTCGTTCACCTGCCATTCACCTTGGAGGCCATTTCCTGCCACCTGACCCACGGGATGGTGAACGAAGGATGAAGGGCCCTGATGACCCCTGTATAGGGTGGCCGCCGTGGACGGAAATCCGAGGACCGAGGCGGGCGCGGCCGGTGCAGGGTCCAGCAGCTCACCGGCAGCCGACGCTGCGCCTACCCCCCTTCGCACGGTCAGCGAAATCCTCGACGAGGCCCCCACCAGCCGCTTCCACCGGCGGGCGGTGCTGATCTCGGGCATGGGGTTCTTCACCGACGCCTACGACCTGTTCGTCATCGCCACGGTCGCCACCCTGGTCAAGAGCCAGTGGCACCTGGACTCCACCCAGACCAGCTGGGTGTCCGGCTCGGCCATCCTGGCCGCCTTCTTCGGGGCGTTGATCTTCGGTCGCATCGCCGACATCCTGGGCCGCAAGGCCGTCTACACCGTGGTGGCCGCCATCATGATCGTCGGAGCCGTGGCATCGGCTCTGGCTCCGAGCTTCATCTTCCTGGTGGTGGCCCGCTTCGTGCTGGGCCTCGGCATCGGCGGCGACTATCCGGTGTCGGCGGTGCTCATGAGCGAGTACTCGAACCGCCAGGACCGGGGGCGGCTGGTCGGGCTGGTGTTCTCCATGCAGGCCGCCGGGCTGATCGTCGGGCCCCTGGTCGCTCTCATCCTGCTGTCGTCGGGCCTGAGCGGTGCCATCACCTGGCGCATCCTTTTGGCCCTCGGGGCGGTCCCGGCCGCCGCCGTGGTCTACCTGCGGGCCCGGATGCCGGAGTCCCCCCGCTTCCAGGCCCGGGTGCGGGGCCGGGCGGAGCGGGCCGCAGCCGAGCTGCACCAGTTCGCCGCAGGAGCGGTCGACGCCACCGGGGCCGGGACCGACGAGACCCGGCGCATGGCCCTGTCGCAGTTCCTGCGCAGCGGGCGGATGCTGAAGCTGGTCCTCGGGACCGCCGGCACCTGGTTCCTCTTCGACTACGCCTACTACGGCAACACGCTGTCGCTGCCGACCATCCTCAAGGACGTCTCGCCCCACGCCAGCGTGGAGATGAAGCTGCTGCTCAGCCTGGGACTGTTCGTGGTGTTCGCCCTCCCCGGGTACATCCTGGCGGTGGCCCGGATGGACCGCGTCGGCCACCGCCGCCTGCAGCTGATCGGCTTCGCCGTCATGGCGGCCTGCTTCCTGGCCCTGGGGGCTTCCGGGATGCTCACCAGATCCACCGGGGCCTTCCTGGCCGTCTTCGGCATCAGCTACCTCTTCACCGAGTTCGGGCCGAACACCACCACCTTCGTGTTGCCCTCGGAGGTGTTCCCCGTGAGCATGCGGACCACCGGGCACGGCATCGCCGCCGGCATCGGCAAGCTGGGCGCTTTCATCGGGGTGTTCGTGGTGCCTCAGCTGCAGAGCGGGATCGGCCTGAGAGGCATGCTCCTCGTGGCCGGGGCCGCAGCAGTGGTCGGTCTGCTGCTCACCCTGGTGCTGCCCGAACCGGCCCGGCGCCGCCTCGACGAGGTGTCAGGAGACGACGGCGGCCAGATCCTGGTCATGCCCGGCCCGGACCGGGCCCAGGGTCAGGCCGAGAGCGCCCTCCCGGCCTGAGGCCTCCCGGGCCGGGCCCCGACCCGGGGGGGCGCCCAGTTGGGCTGTTCAGCGTCCGGAGCCGGTTAGCGCAGGGCGGTCAGCGCCGGGAGCGCAGCCAGCGCTCGGCTTCCTCGGCCAGGCCCGAACTGGGCATCATCCCGGGCTGCGAGCTGACGCCGGTGTTCCTGCTCAGGCGGTGGAACACCATGAGCAGGGCGATGATGACCAGGAAGCCGACGCCGACGTAGACGATTCCCACCACCGACAGATTACGGGCGGCCGACGGCTACGCCAAAATCCCGCCTGGCCCCGGGCCGGGCCGCCGTCCCGTAGACTCTGTATTCCCCCTGCGCCGGTCCGTGCGCCACGCCGGCGCCGAACCCATAGGAGACGCCTGTCGTGACCGACAGCCCCGGCGACCGGCCGACCGCCTTCGCCGACCTCGATCTGCGCGACGAGCTGCTCGCAGCCCTCGGCCAGCTCGGCTACGAGGAACCGACGCCCATCCAGCAGGCCGCCATCCCGATGATCCTCACGGGCCGGGATGTGCTCGGCCAGGCCGCCACCGGGACCGGTAAGACCGCGGCGTTCGCCCTGCCGATCCTCCAGCAGCTGTCGACCGCCGAGCGGGACCGGAGGCCCAGCGCGCTGATCCTGGTCCCGACCCGGGAGCTGGCCATGCAGGTGTCCGAAGCGGTGCACCGCTACGGCCGGAGCCTCGGGGTGCGGGTCCTGCCCATCTACGGTGGTCAGCCGATCGGCCGCCAGCTGCGGGCCCTGGACGCCGGTGTGGATGTGGTCGTGGCCACTCCCGGCCGGGCCGTCGACCACCTGACGCGGGGCACCCTGGACCTCGGCGCCCTGGCGATGGTGGTGCTCGACGAGGCCGACGAGATGCTCGACATGGGCTTCGCCGAGGACCTGGAGACGATATTCACCGGGCTGCCGGGGGAGCGCCAGACCGTCCTGTTCTCCGCCACGATGCCGTCTCGTATCGAGACCATCGCCCGCCGGCACCTGCGCGACCCGGAGCGGATCCGGATCGCCGACGTGCCCGCCGAGGAGGGCGAGGCGCCCCGGGTCCGCCACATGGCCTACGTGGTCCAGCGGGCCCACAAGGCCGCGGCCCTGGGGCGGGTGCTGGACACCGAGTCGCCGACGGCCACGCTGGTGTTCTGCCGTACCCGCGAGGTGGTCGATGCCCTGACCGAGACCCTCAACGGCCGGGGATACCGGGCGGAGGCCCTGCACGGGGGGATGAGCCAGGACCAGCGGGACCGGGTGATGGGGAGACTGCGGGCCGGTACCGCGGACCTCCTGGTGGCCACCGAC
>JAKAXN010000414.1 GCA_021816565.1 Actinomycetes bacterium | reverse complement strand
CGACACGGTCCTCCGGGGGCTGCCGGGCCTGTTCAATGCCCTCGACAAGGCCTCCAGCTCCGGCAACTACCTGTCGGTCTACGTGTGCGACCTGAGCATCCACACCTCCGGCCCGATCAGCGTCAAGCTGTCGCCCGGGGTGCCCCAGAGCCCGCCGCTTTCCATCCCGACCGGGTACGTGGGCAACCAGGCCGTGCACACGGGGATATGCCGGTGAGGAAGCTCCGGGAGCTCAACCTGGCGATCATCGCCGGTGTCTCGGCGGTGGTGCTGATCGTCGCCGGTCTGTTCGCGCTCAACATCGGGCGGCTCACCGCCACCACCTACAGCGCCGACTTCCAGTCGGCCATCGGCCTCCAGGCCGGGGACGTGGTGACCATCGCCGGGGTGCGGGTCGGGGCGGTGAGCAGCATGCGCCTGGCCGGGAACGTGGCCCGGGTGACCTTCACCGTCAACGGCAACCACCGGCTCGGTTCCGACACCCTGGTCAACGTCAAGGTGCTCAACCCGGTCGGCGTCGAGTACCTCGAGCTGGTCCCGCAGGGGCCGGGCCGGCTCCACGGGCCCATCCCGGTGGATCGGACCACCATCCCCGGCACGCTGGTCGGCGACCTCAACCAGCTGACCAACCAGACCCAGCAGACCAACCTGCCCCAGCTGGTGCAGGCGCTCAAGGTCCTCACCCAGACGGTGGCGGCAAACAGCCCGGCCCAGACCAAGGCCGCCCTCGACGGGGTGGCCCAGCTGTCCGCGGTGCTGGCCGGCCGCCAGCAGGAGCTGACCAACCTGGTGTCGCAGGCCGACCAGCTCACGTCGCTGCTCAACAGCCACAGCGCCCAGCTGGTGAACCTGATCGGCCAGTCGTCGCTCCTGCTGCAGGTCCTCCAGCAGCGCAAGGCGGCCATCAACAACCTGCTGTCCACCACCACCCAGCTCACCGCCCAGCTCAACCACATCATCGTGGGTGACCGATCGGTGATCGACCCGATGCTGGCCAACCTGCAGTCGCTGTCGCAGTTCCTGGCCAAGGACAGCACCAACGTGGCCCAGGCCATCCCGCTGGTCGCGGCGTTCAGCCGCTACAGCGCCAACGTCACCGGCTCGGGGCCCTTCGCCGACTTCGTGGCGCCCACCCTCGTGGTGCCCGACAACCTGATCGCAGAGTGCGCGGCCATCGGCAAGCTGGACCCCCAGAGGGGGTGCCGGGCGTGAAGAGGTGGATCCCGTGGATATCCGGGGGCGTGGCCGTCGTGGTCATCGCCGTCGTGCTCGGTATGGTCCTGATCGGTGGGGGCAGTTCCACCCGGACCGTCTACGCCGAGTTCAGCGAGGCCCCCGGCCTCTACAACGGCAACCACGTCGATGTCCTCGGCATCCCGGTCGGCACCGTCACCGCGGTCAAGCCCAAGGACCACTACGTGCTGGTCACCATGAAGGTGAACTCCAGCGTGAAACTGCCGGCCAACGCGGACGCAGAGATCATGGCCCCCGAGGTGGTCGCCGACCGCTTCGTGCAGCTCGGACCGGCCTACACCTCGGGCCCCACCCTGGCCCCCGGCACGGTGATCCCGCTGCAGCGCACCGCCATCCCCCAGTCCGTCGACGCGGTGATAGCGGCTCTCAACAACCTGGCCCAGCAGCTGGGCCCCAACGGGGCGAACAAGAACGGGGCGCTCACCGATCTGGTGCACCAGCTCGCCACCCAGTTCGGCAACGCCGGCCCGGACTTCCACAGCACCGTGGTCAACTTCAGCCAGGCCCTCAACGGCCTGGCCGCCGACTCCCCCGGCGTGGCCGGAACCCTCAACAACCTGGGCGGACTCAGCCAGGCCCTGGCCAACAACTCCGGCGCCTACCGGTCGTTCGCCAACAACCTCTCCCAGGTGAGCCAGATCCTGGCCAACGACCGCACCGACATATCGGCCGTGCTGTCCTCGTTGCAGCAGCTGTTCGCCAACCTCACGAACTTCATCCAGCACGACGGCGGAGCCCTCGGCTCGAGCATCCGCAACCTGGACACCTTCGTGTCGGCCCTCAACTCCCAGCAGCAGGCCCTGGCCCAGGCCTACAGCCTGACGCCCCTGGCCCTGCAGAACCTGTCCAACGCGGTCGACAAGACCGCTCCGGGCGGGGCGGCCATCCGGGGACGCTACGACCCGGTCGCATCGACACAGACCCTCTTCAACCAGGTGTGCGGCAGCGCGGCCCTGCGGTTCCTCGTGATCCTGGCCACCGGCACCCAGACCAACCCACTGACCACCGCGGACACCACCGACAGCCTGTGCGGAATCGGCAACGCCCTCAACGCCCTCACCCCCCCGCCCGGCGCCAGCCCGGGGCCGGATCTCACCCTCAAGGCGCTGGCCGGATGATCCCCCACCCCGCCCGGCTCGCCGCGGTCCTCGCCGGTGCCGCCATGACTCTGTCGTCCTGCGGTATCAGCCTGCAGTCCCTGCCCAAGATCGGTGGGGTGTCGGGCCCGACCTACACCGTCGACGCCACCTTCTCCAACGTGGTCAACCTCCCCGACAACGCCCAGGTGCGGGTGGGAGCCTTCGCTGTCGGCTACGTGTCGTCCATCGGGGTCAGGGACTTCCAGGCCGTGGTCAAGATGAGGATCAAGGACGAAGCCAAGCTCCCGGTGGGCACCACCGCTTCGATCCGCTTCGACACCCCCCTCGGCGAGGACTTCGTGCTCCTCCAGCCCCCGCAGGGCCAGCCGGCGTCCGGCCCGGTCCTGGTCAACGGTTCCTCGATCCCCGAGACCTCGACCTTGACTGCTCCGAGCGTGGAGGACGCGTTCGGGGCCCTGGGGGCCCTGCTCAACGGCGGCGGGATCAACCAGCTGCAGACCATCGTGTCGCAGACCAACCTGGCCCTCAACGGCAACCAGGACAAGATCCGGTCGCTGCTCAACTACCTCAACTCGACCATCACGACCTTCTCGAAGGACACCCCGTCCATCGACGCCGCTCTGCAGGCCATCGCCTCCCTGTCGAAGACGCTCAACAACGGCAGCGCCACCATCACCCAGGGCATCGGGGCCATCGGACCGGCGGCCGACGTGCTGGCCAGCGAGACCGGGGACATCAACGGGCTCCTGACCAACCTGGGCAAGCTGAGCTCGGCCGCCAACTCCATCATCGACGCCAGCGCCGCCGGCACGGTGCAGACCGTCCGGGCGCTGCAGCCGCTGCTCACGCAGCTGACCGGGGTTCAGCAGCAGCTCGGGCCGGCCCTCACGGCCATCACCGGGCTGGAGCGCAACACCCCCCAGGCCATCCCGGGCAACTACCTGCAGCTGGCCGTCAACGCCAACATCGAGGTACCGCCGGTGCCCTCGGACGCACTGCCCCTCCAGAAGGTCACGGTCGACCCTCCGGACCCCAACCAGGCCTACAACCGCTCGGCGGTGGCCACGCTGATCGAGGGAGGGCTGCCTTGACCCGCTCCATCCTGGGCCGGCTCGTGGCCCTGCTGGTCGTGACCGCCCTGGGCGCCTACTACATCGCCTTCGACGCCGTCGGGGTGAAGCTCACCAACCCGCCCTACACCGTCCACGTCGACATGCCGGCGGCCGGCGGCATCTACTCCGACGCCTACGTCACCTACCGCGGCGTGGAGGTCGGCAAGGTGTCGGCCCTGCACCTCGGCGAGAACGGTGTGGTGGCCGACCTGGCCATCGACCACGGGGTGAAGATCCCCGCCGACGTGACCGCCAGCGTCCGGGAGCTCACTGCGGCGGCTGAGCAGTACATGGACCTGGTACCGGCCGCCACCACCCTCACCGCGGCGGGCCCGGCGGGTCCCTACCTGCACAGCGGGTCGGTGATCCCGAAGGACCGGGTGACGGTCCCGGTGTCGGTCGGGACCCTGCTCAACACGGTCAACTCCCTGGTCGACAGCCTGCACGCTTCGGACCTGAACACCCTCAGCTCGGCCCTGGCCACCGGGCTCAGCAACGCCGGGGCCGATCTGCACTCCATCATCGTCAACGGCGACGCCCTGGTCACCGCCCTGCAGTCGGCCATTCCGGGGACCACCCAGCTGATCAACGCCGGCAACACCGTGCTTTCCACCTTCAACGGCACGAACGGGGCGTTCCAGAACTTCTCCGCCAACCTCAACGCCCTGAGCGCCCAGGTCGCCAAGTCCAACTCCGACCTGATCGCCCTGCTGAAGAACGGCGCCGCCGCCGGCCAGACGGTGTCGAATTTCCTCACCCAGAACGCCGACCCGACGGTGTCGCTGATCAACGACCTGGCGTCCACCACCAACGTGGCCTTCGCCAGGCGGGCCGCCGT
>JAKAXN010000413.1 GCA_021816565.1 Actinomycetes bacterium | reverse complement strand
GAGCTCGTCGCCAGCCCGCTGGTGACCCTGGTCGACGACGGGACCATGGGTCCCGAGTGGGGAGCCATCGCCATCGATGACGAGGGGCACCCGGCGCAGCGCAACGTGCTCATCGAGGACGGCGTGCTCACCGACTACATGTGGGACTGGCTGCGGGCCCGCAAGGAGGGGCGCCCGAGCTCGGGTAACGGTCGCCGGGAGAGCTACCGGGACCTGCCCATGGTGCGCATGACCAACACCTACGTCCTGGCCGGCCGGGAGGACCCCGAGGAGATCGTCCGCCAGACCCCCCACGGGGTCTACGTGGCGCAGCTCGGAGGCGGCCAGGTCAACACCGTCACCGGGGACTTCGTCTTCGGCATGACCGAGGCCTACCTGATCGAGGACGGCCGCATCACCGAGCCGCTGCGCGACGCCAACCTCATCGGCAACGGCCCGGAGGTGCTGCGCAACATAGACGTGGTCGGCAACGACTTCGCCATGGGCAGCCCCGGCACGTGCGGCAAGAACGGCCAGGGCGTTCCGGTCGGCGACGGTCAGCCCACCCTGCGCGTCGCCGCCATGACCGTGGGCGGGACCGCCCGATGACCGTGACCGAGGGGCGCACCGGCACCGGCGAGCTGCTCGAGCTGGCCACCCGGGTGGCGGGCTGGGCCCGCTCCGGGGAGCAGGTGGAGGCCTACGTGGCCCGCGATCGCAGCACCGAGATCGAGGTGTACGGCGGCGAGGTGGAGTCCCTCTCGTCGGCCGAGTCGGCCGGGATAGGCATCCGGGTCGTGGCCGGTCACCGCCAGGGCTTCGCCTACGCCGGGTCGCTCGACCCGGAGGTGATCGCCGAGACCCTGGCCGAGGCCCGCGACAACGCTGCTTTCGCCACCGAGGACGAGTACCTCGGCCTGGCCGAGCCCGACGGGGTGGAGCCGGCCCGGCTGGACCTGTGGCGGGAGGAGCTGGCGTCGTACCCGACCGGTGAGAAGGTGGCCCGGGCCCTGGAGCTGGAACGGGCGGTGCGCGCCGGGGATCCCCGTATCCGCCAGGTGGAGTCGGCATCGTGGGGTGACTCCGCGGTGGAGTCGGCGGTGGCGTCCAGCACCGGGATCCGGGCCTCCAGCCGGCGCACCGCCTGCTACCTGTCGGCCTACGCGGTGGCCGGTGACGGTGACGAGTCGCAGACCGGAGGTGGCTACAGCGTCGGGCGCAGCCCCGGCGACCTGGACCTGGAGGAGGCCGCCTCCGACGCCGTCGAGCGGGCCACCCGCCTGCTGGGCGCGGTGAAGCCCCGGTCGGCCCACCTCACCGTGGTGCTCGAGCCCCGCATCACCGCCACGCTGCTCTCCATCCTGGCCGGGACCCTCGACGGGGAGTCGGTCCTGAAGGGCCGGTCGATGTTCGCGGAGCGCGTCGGTGAGCAGGTGTCGGTTCCCGGCTTCACGCTGGTCGACGATCCCACCGACCCCGACGCCTACTCGGCCGGCCGCTTCGACGCCGAGGGCCTGGCCACCCGGCGCAACGTGCTGATCGACGGCGGCGTGCTGAAGTGCTTCCTGTACAACACCTACGCGGCCCGGCGGGCCGGCACCGTGTCGACCGGCTCCGCCGTCCGGGCCGGCTACCGCAGCGGACCCGGGACCGGGGCCCGGGCCGTGTCGCTGGTGCCGGGTGACGCCTCCCCGGAGGAGATCCTGCGCCAGGTCGGCGACGGCCTGCTGGTGCAGTCGGTGTCGGGCATCCACTCGGGTGTCAACCCGGTCAGCGGGGACTTCTCGGTGGGGGCGGAGGGGGTGCTCATCCGGGGCGGCGCCCTGGCCGGCCCGGTCCGGGAGTTCACCATCGCCTCCACCCTGCAGCGGATGCTGAGCGGCATCGTGGCGGTGGGATCGGACCTCGAGCGGCTGCCTTCGGCCGCATCCGGGCTCACGCTGGCCATCTCCGATGTGTCCATGAGCGGCGAGTAGTCCGCCCGTTGTGGACCTACCGCAGGGAGGCGGCCCGGGTCGTGGTGCTCGACCAGCGCGACCGGGTGCTTCTGATCAACGCCCGGGACCCGGTGCAGCCGGCCAAGGGGGAGTGGTGGGAGATCCCCGGAGGCGGCATCGAGGCGGGGGAGTCCAGCGCCGCCGCTGCAGCCCGGGAGCTGTTCGAGGAGACCGGCATCAGCGACGCCGCGGTGGGGCCGAGCGTCTGGCAGCACCGGGCCCGCTACACCTTCGCCGGCATCCGGTTCGACCAGCTGGAGCACATCCACGTGGCCCGGGTGGGCCCGGTCCCCGAATCCGACCCCACCTACCGGCCGGGCGGCCTGGAGGCCATGGAGGCCCTGGCGTTCAGCGGGTTGCGCTGGTGGGAGCTCGACGAGCTGGCCGCCCTGGTGGAGACGGGCGGGCGGGTGCTGCCCCCGTGGCTGCCCGGGGAGCTCGGCCGCTACCTGCTCGACGGCCCCCCGGCCGAGCCCCTCGACCTGGGCATCCTGCCCGATCTGTTCTGAGGCGGCCCGGGCGCGCCGGCTTTGGCCATCCGCCAGTCGTACGCTGGGGACGTGCTCTTCTCCCGACACAAGACCCAGATGGTCGACCCGGCTGACGCCCTGCCCGGCCGGTCCGCCCCGGTAGCGGTACCGGAGCGCCACTTCGTCAACGGGCACGGCCTGACCCCACCCTTCCCCGACGGCTACCGCAGCGCGGTGTTCGGGCTGGGCTGCTTCTGGGGGGCGGAACGGCGGTTCTGGACCGCCCCCGGCGTGTGGACCACGGCCGTGGGCTACGCCGGCGGCTACACCCCCAACCCCACCTACGAGGAGGTCTGCAGCGGGCGGACCGGCCACGCCGAGGTCGTCCTGGTGGTCTGGGATCCGGCCGTGACCAGCTACGACGACCTGCTCAGGATCTTCTGGGAGTCCCACGACCCGACCCAGGGGATGCGCCAGGGCAACGACGTCGGCACCCAGTACCGGTCCGCCATCCTGGTGGCCGACGGGGAGCAGCTCGACGCCGCCAAGCGGTCCATGGATGCCTACAACGGCGTGCTGGCCGGCGCCGGCTACCCCCCCATCACCACCGAGGTGGCCCACCTGCCCGAAGGCGGTTTCTACTACGCCGAGGACTACCACCAGCAGTACCTGGCCAAGAACCCGAACGGCTACTGCGGGCTGGGCGGCACCGGGGTCTCCTGCCCGGTGGGCCTGACCGGCCGGTAGGCGTCAGCCCGGCCCGGCCCGGCCCGGGCCCAGGCTGGGTGCGCCGGCATCGCCGCAGCCGCACGCTCTGCGCTCGGGGACGGCCGGTATGACCGCCGCCAGCAGCCGGCGGGTGTGCTCCACGTTGGCCGCCAGTACCTCCATGGCCGCCTCGATGGTGACCGCGGCCACGGACGGGTCGCCCTCGACGCCGGCGTCGCGGTCGGTGACCAGGGCCACCCCGGCGTAGCAGAGGCCCAGCTCCCGGGCCAGGTAGGCCTCCGGGTACTGGGTCATGTTGATGACGTCGAAGCCGGCGGAGGAGTACCACCGCGACTCGGCCCGGGTGGAGAAGCGCGGTCCCTGGATCACCACCACGCTGCCCCCGGGGTGGACCCGGCCGGGCCAGCCTCCGGGCCCGGCGGCCGTCTCGGCCACCACTGCGCTCAGCTCCGGGCAGTACGGGTCGGCGAAGCTGACGTGGTCCACCCCCGGCCCGGCGACGAAGGTGTCGGGCCGGCCCCACGTGCGGTCCATCAGCTGCTCGAGCACGACCAGGTCGCCGGGCTCGATGTGGACCTTCAGCGAGCCCACCGCGCACGGCCCGATCACCCTGCTCACCCCGAGCTCCCGGAGGGCCCACAGGTTGGCCCGGTAGTTGACGCCGTGGGGGGGCAGGTGGTGGCGGGCGCCGTGGCGGGCCAGGAACGCCACCTGCCGGCCGCCGACCGACCCGACGGTCACCGGGGCCGACGGCGGGCCGTACGGCGTGTCGAGGGCGACCTCGGTGGCGTCGTCGAGGAACCGGTAGAAGCCGGACCCGCCGATGACGGCGATCTCGGCGCTGGCCACCGGGTGGCCCTAGGAGGCCTTGGCGCTCGAGGAGCCGGTGGAGGAGTCCGACGACGAAGACGACGAAGACGACGAGGTCGACGACGAAGCGGATGTGTCGGAGGACTTGGCCGGGGAGCTGGCCGAGGTGGAGCTGCGGCTGTCGGTCTTGTAGAAGCCGCTTCCCTTGAACGAGATGCCGATGCTCCCGAACACCTTGCGGAGATCCCCGCCGCACGCCGGGCAGGTGGTCAGGGCCTCGTCCTTGAAGGACTGGACCACCTCGAGGTGCTCGCCGCAGCTCTT